>CANQQR010000001.1 GCA_947626035.1 uncultured Bacilli bacterium
TTAACATTCATTGTCAAGAGGATATTTATTCAATATCCTCTTGGACTATCTCTTCAACTAACTTCCATCTATAACCTTTATGCCTAATGTTTGTACCACTACAAACTCTACTTATTGCTGAAGATGTGCCATGAACTGCTTCAGCAGCAGCTTTAAAACTTGGATAAATATTCAATATATTACCATCTTCGTCACACTGAGCAACTTTTTTCCCAGTTATAAATAATTTTTGAACTTTTGTCACATCTTGTATATCATCAGCATATCTCCATTGATAATCATTAGCAGTTTGTCTTTTTCTTTGACAACACATTGTAATTTTACTTTGTGACCCGCCAGTTTGTCGAGCCGCTTCAGTAGCACTTTCAAATGTCATCATTTTTTCTCCATCTAAATTATATTGAATAACAGCTTTTTTTCTTCCATTATTCATCAATCCAGTTTTTACTGCATGTTGAGTATTTTCAGAAGGAGTTACCCATTCAAGATTTTCAACATTATTATCATCACGTTTACCATTAATATGATTCACATAAGGCTTATTATCTGGATTATCTATATACGTTTCTGCTACTAATCTATGAACACGCATCCTTTTTTGGTGTCCATCAATTAACAATGTTACAAATTTATAATCTTGCTGAATTGATTGTGATAATATATAATTATTAGTATCTTTTCTCACTTCTCCACAATCTGATATACTATAATCTGTTTCTTTACCATTAAAAATATATTTCTTCCACATTTAAAGTATCCTCCTTGTTTATTGGACTTATCCCATCTATGAATACTTCATTTTTGGAATAAATATATTTATTAACTTTGTCCAAAATGTTAGTTGCGGCGCGCTTGGAGTTGCGATAAACTCAACCCTACTTGGCTACACTCATCACCAATAGTCTCTACACCTTTCCTATAAATATAGGCTTGGCACGGTATTTTTGACTGTCCACCGTTAGCCGCATTTCTGCGACACCCTTTTATCATAGGTTCACGCCGTTTTCACTAACAGCTCACGCTGCTAGGCCCCAGAATCTAGGGATAATTACTTCATTAAGCATGGTCTGATCCACCAATATACATTCCTCTACAAGTCCACCTGTAGCACGTTTACCACGAGAAGACTGTCGCGCCGCCATGATGTCAAGCACACTACCATTTTTAAAAATATATTCTACATTATCTTTAGAAGATTTTGTCTTACCTCTTTCCCAGTTAATCTCATTCTTTAAACCTGGAATGAGCTTACATAACTCCTCTGCCTTCTCTCGTGCGATATTTGAGGCCTGCTCTTTGCCGCCCGTAGTCACGAACAAATGACTTCCCGGGTACAGAACACATCTTAACATCAAGACCAGAACCGAGAGAAAACTTTTTGAATCTTTGCATTCCACTGGGTTCGCAACACCCAATGCGTTCTCTTACGAACTGCTCATAGCTTTCCTATGAGAATAGACTATTTCACCAGGTTATGAAACCTGCTCTCCTTTTCGATTTAAGGGACTCTCACCCACCGCATTAGCTTCGGCCCTACTCTTATTGCCTCTATTTTTATCCCTCGGAGGCTGTTTCAAGATAGTCGTTGAACCTTCTTCTTTTGAAGCTTGGCTGCCAATCACCTTTTTTCGGCTTTTTCGCAATTAAAAGAGTTTGTCCATATTATATTTGGCGCATATTTCATACGCACGAGGGAACGTGGCATATGCGTAACGATGTCGCATTACCGCGCGTAAAAAACTTATTATTTATATATTTCGCTACAATATACCAGCTTAATGCTGCTCATAGCTTTCCTATGAGAATAGACTATATCTTCTTCTTGTTATTCAAGAAGGGTACTGTTTCCATTTGCCAATAGCTTGCAAACGTACTTCCTTACGGAATAGTCGTTGAACTAAAAATTAGCTGCTGATAACCCATTTATATCAAAATTTAGAGTTTCCTCATATTTCATCTAAATACTTTTTTCTGTCTTTCGACTCCTTCATACTATAAGTATTGTGGCAATTTAGCTTTAGGGCTTCCCAGCAATTAAGTACCTTATTCAATATTGATTGCTCAATAAGGGAGCTTTTTTACAAACCCGCTGATAAAAAAATAAACTGAAGTTCTCTGGATTACTACCACAAAGAAACTCGACAAACATATCTGGGTATTCCCGCCAATAGGCTATATACTGACGAAGAATAGGCACAACCGCTTTTATTCTCTCTTCTGATAAGCTGACTTTTGCCATATCTTTATTTGACGAAATCTCTAATAATTTAGCCAGCGCCATTTTCAGTCGCCTCCTTCATACATAATCTCTTGATCTTTTTCTTTTTGTTCATTTATCTGATCATAATATTCCTCATAATCCTCATTTTTTAAGCCAGTAATATTGTCATCATCAAAGTCATATTCATCATCTTGCTCACGCATTTCCTTTTGAATCTGTAGCTTCTTAATAGAATCTTCAATCTGCTGACCAAAACCAAGATCTTCAGTAACTAACTTCTTAACATAATTATTCATATCTTTTAAGGTTAAGTCAACCTTATCTTGTGGAATATCAAGAGCAAAGCGAGGTATGAATCCTTCTCGCTCACATATGGTAACAATTTCACCAACGGAATCAACAAATTCATTCTTTTGTTCTTTGTTTTGTGCGGCTGTAAACTTCGCGGACTTCCGCAATGAATCGTAGACCCGTGAGAGCTTTTGGTATCCATCCATATCACCTATATCGTATATTATTCTTAATTTTCATTAAGTATGGACTATCTCTTCATCCTGTCTCCAGGAGTTTCGCGCTTCCAACTACGTATCAATAGTAGTTGTACTCTACTCACACTAAGGCTTTCGATAGTCTCTACACCTTTCAATTTAAAATTGACTTGGCACGGTATTACCATATTTATATTTTTATAAACTTAGGATTCACCGTTAGCCGCTTACGCGACACCCTTGATAAGGTTCACGAAATTTTTAGACTGCGACCGATTTCTTTTTTAATCGCAGTGTGCATTTTAAGCGAGGTCTTACACAAAAGAAGCAAGGTCTCATCCGAATCAGGATCATTTACTTCAAACGCATTGCGCATATCCGTATATTTCTTTTCAAGCTTAATTAATTCATCTAACTTATATAATCTACCCCATTTCATTACAAGATAAATTTTATCTTCCTGCGTAAGCTCTTCTGTTAGATCTGGTAGCTCATCTTCATTCATAAAGTTAGCTTCATTATATGGATTGTCTGCCGCGGGTCCCGGTTGAGGCGCATAGACCGGGGTCTCCGCGTGTTGAGTCTCCACACTTACCAAAGTTTTATATTGAGCCTCGTTGATAGTTCCTTCTTCAAGCTGCTTTGCTAATTCCTCTTCCGCTCTCCGCTGTTGTTCAGCTTGCGCCTTAACTTTTTCTTCATGCTCCGCCTTTAGTCTCTCGGTATCCGCCCATGAATACATTTTCCATTGCTTTAGTTTCATCTTAGATAAGTACTTACCAAAGACCGACATGCCATTCATCTTGGTTGGATCTTTTGCGTAGGCCTTGTCTCTAAGTACATTCCATTCTTCTGGAATGTACGGAACATCCATTTTTTCCAATAGCCATAGGAAAGTATCTGGATTAAAATTGTCTATGTGCATTGTCAAACACTTTTTGCATAACTCAGTCTTACGACCATCTTTATATGTATAAAAGTTGTTTTCGTCCATGCTTTTTAGACATTTTTCACAAGTATAATTAGCCATTTAATCACTCCTTTTTTCTATTTCTACATTCTTTACATATACTATAGAAATGATCTTTGCTTGTATTATTCTTAGAAAAAAATCTATTATGAGCTAACTTAACTTGACCACAACGACTACAACGTTTCCACTTTCCATACTCTTGTGTGGTATAGTACCAAACTAAATAATCTTCTTGAGCGCGATCCGCGAGTAATTTTGGAATTTTGTTCCGCCATAAGGAAGAAATATATTCAACTGAATGTTTAATACCGTGTTTTTCGTATAAAAGTTGTTGTATTTCTATATTTTGTTTTCCATCAATCTTATAAATCAATAGGTCATAAAAAAGAGGGTATTTGTCCTTCAGAGTTCTTTCGATTAAATCATCAAGATCTTCCATAAGAAAATAAGAATCGCTCCAGAACTTACCATAGCTGTCTTCTTTAAGACGAGAATAATTACACAAGAGAGCAGAAACGTGTTTTGGATCAAATAATGATACAATACCATTGCTTTTCACCTCACCTTCCGCGGTAATTGTGATAGTTTCGCATAGATTAAGGCTAGAAAAACTTTTAGTACCATTTATATAGCCCATTGGCTTATGTACAGCATTCTTAATAACATATTGATCTTGCCTCATCTCAATTAATTGTTTCTTAAGCAAAAATTTCTTTTTACCCGTAGCCGCCTTTTCTTGCTTCTCTACCTCTTCTATTGCGGCGCGAAGCTCTTTTAAGGCGGGAATTGTGTCTATATCTTCCTGAGTAATGCTAATTTTAGGCGTAAAGATAATATTTTTATCATTTGCAATCATATTGTAGATGCCATCTTCACCATTTTCTAGCTGTCCCGCTAGACCTTGGAAAGACGTTTCTCTTTTATTTACAGTAACCATATGGTTGTCTGTAAGTATCTTCTTTTCCTTACGTTCTTCTTTGTCCATTGCAAAGATAATATAGTCAGCAAGGATTTTTAAATATTGCGGAGTTAGCTGCTCTTCGGGCAACTCCGCAACTATTTTCTTTACTAGCTCATTTCGTTCCTCAGGAGATTCCAATGTATAATCTAGTTTAATCATTTTGATTCTCCTTCCTATTCTATCACTATTATATCAAAAAATTTTTTCATTGTCAAGAGAAAAAGAAGTTGATTTTTATTAAAAATTTTGTTATAATATATGTAGAAAATAAAGAGCGCGGGTGGCGGCTTTGAGGCGTTTTATAGCTGACTCAATGGCGTCTTATACCCGGCTTCCGCGAAACCAATTATTTATTTTTTGAAAGGATGTTGAGATATGAATAACGTATGTGGATGCGCGATTTGTGGAAAAAGAATAATGTTTAAAGATATAGAAAATTATATTATAACTATGGTAGTGAGGGAAGACCCTAAAGAGGCGCCCGCGTATATTGATGTTGTGATGTGCGATGAGTGTAAGACGGAGTACAATAACATTACAACAGAGAAAGATACTATGTTTTATAATGGATGGCGAGAGGTGGCGCCAGAGTATATTGATACTCCTTTTAGCTTAGAGCAAAAAACGTGTGACACTTCAAAAAGTTTTGGAATGGAAGTGTGATTGTCTTTTAGTTTTAAAAGACAATTTGGAAAGTTTAATCGTTTCTGAGTTTTAAAAGTACATTTGGAAAGTTTTTTGTCGTGGCAAAGCCCAATTCCAGATTCACCCTGACAAAATCCCGAAATACTACGCCGGTATGCTGCGTAGGTATGTTCCGAAGCTTGGCACATTCGACTCGACCTACCCTCACACGACACCCCGCCTAAAAGCTTCGACAACAGCGACAGAGTGACACACCAGGCGCGACACGCAAACTAATCAACAATACTAACGAGTTTATTAAACAAAATCAAGAGAGAACAAACAGAGGGAGAATACAGATGTCTACAATACTGCTGATTTGTTGGGTTGGTTCATTGTTCATGTACATGGTCTTTTACACAGCATGATATAGATAAGGTGATATATATACAAGAGAAAGAATAGAAAAGATGGCGGGGTTTGCTAGAAATAAAGAGCGGTTTTCGCGCTTCGTGGCGTCATTGGGTTCAGTTCAATGCGTATTAACCGAGGCTTCCGCGTTCTCTATTAGCCGCTTTATTCTCTTCTCTTGATGGGCGCGAATAATATGCGGGATTGATTCTTTCTATTGTTAGTATGTAACACACAGACACTTGCATGAAGAACGCGGGATTGCGACTCTCTGGCGTCTTTAAGGTTACTATGCGACGCCACAGACCTGCGGTTGCCGCACGAGAGGATGATGACAGCATGATACAACTACAATGTACTATATTCAGTGACAAAGGTTACAGACCTATAAGCACTATTATCAAGGTAGATAGCATGCAGTGGTACAGAGAGCATGAGAAAGAGGCGAAGACTTTCGCTATCAAAGAGATATGTAATAAAAGATGTATGCAAGTCTATCATCTTAAACAGTACGGATACACTAAGCTAAAGGTGCGGCTATATGATAAGAAGGCTACACCTTATGACGCATGCTCTTGAAAAATTAAAAATTTTATGATATAATATTATTGTAAAAAGAATAGAGAACAAGAAAGGAGCAAGCAAATGAAGAGACTATCTTTCGATGAGCAAGCTGCCTTGACCTTAGTGCTAGAGTTTGTCAGTGTGAAAGACCTGCTTACAGCAGCTATGCACACAATGGCAGAGGATAAGAGCACGAAGGCACAGGACAACGCAGACCTTTGCTACAAAGCTATTACTTCATTTCTGAGCTAATGTCTCAGCGGTCGCCCACGGTCATGGGTGGCTCGGCTCGCTCTATGACAGCCATACAGCCAGCTTTTCTTCGCAGAAAGGTTGGCTTTTTTGATTACTAGGACTTCCTGAAAAGGCTACGTAATTGCGGCTCGGACGGCAAAGGGTCGTGCCCTTGGACACTTTGCCGCTTTAACGCGTTAAAGTGCTACAGTGTAAAACTTCACCGCGGTGAAGTGTTATAAGGGCAACGCGTTAAAGCCTGAAACTTTAGTGCTTTAAAGTGTTAACGCGTTAATACGTTAAAGTGTTACAGTATTAACGCACTAGCGCTTTAGTGCGTTGAAGCGATGCAGTGCTAACGCATCAACGCTTTAGCACAGTGAAGTGATACAGTAGTAAAGTGTTAACGCTTTACCATGTTAAAGTGATAAAGCATTAATGTGTTAACACTTCAACGCATTAAAGTGATGCAGTAACAGAGTGTTAAATATTTCACAATGTTTCGCGTTTCGAAACTTCCGCTTGTGAAGTTTTTAACAATGTTTCGAGATCCGAAACTTTAGCAGACTAAAGTGTTGAAGAATTGTACTTAAAAAAATACTTGACGTATCCGGATTTATGGTGTATAATATTACTAGGTTGAGGGGAAGAGAGGAGGCCTCCCAACCGGGCAAGGCCCGGCAACCTATCTATGGGTGAAGTATATCTATTTTTAAAAGGAGGAATTTACAATGAAGAAAATTGAAAGAAGAAGCACGCAGAATATAATGGATGATATAATGGAAAATCTGGATCTGTACAATAAGCTGTATAAAGTCCGGGAGGAGCTGTGGCACCTCGACATGGATAAATCGGAGGCCTATAAGGATATGACGGATGAGTTGAATAGTATTGATTATACTATTCAGAGTTTGTTCGCGGAAATCAGAGTTATCTCCACGTTTAAAAAGTTGTGGGGATGCACCTACTCAACGGAAAGCGACAGAGACCGGTGGACAGTTGTTATTAACGACAGTGAGGAGCTGTCAATCTTAGAGCCATATTCCAGAGAGTTTATGGAATGGCTCGAAGAGGAAATTAACCAGTGGACTACCTACACGGTAGCACTGGACAAGGAACAGTGGATAATGTTTCTGTATAACTAATCTCAATAAGCTGTGCCATCGGCTAGACGGGCAGAAAGAGAGGGCATTATGACAAGCTATAAAATCGCATATTTTGAAGAGGATGGGATGGTCATTCTCGAAAAGTTCGAGAGTGATGTGAACAGTGCGGTGGACTTCATCGCGCGCACCATGTGGGATAAGGATATCCACCACATGGTGGTAACTGTCAACACCGGCGCCGAGCTTATCATGGCTCGGTGGTCTAAGAAAAGGCTTGTCGAGAGTTACTACGCGGTAGGCCTCGACGACGTGAGGTCAAAGCTGGAGGCCATGGGGCTTTAAGTCCCAGACCTCTGGACAAGAGAGGAGGAAATAAGATGAAGAGGATAATTGTAAGTATCTTACTGATGGTCATGATGGTGGCCGGGCTTCGAGTAGGAAGCACCTATTCAAGAGAAGCAAGAGTTGATAAGGCAGAAGGAAACATAGTCACCTTCATCGACACCACAGGTAATCTGTGGGAGTGGGAACTGACTGATAGCGAAAGCTATCAGGAAGGTGAGAGTGTCAAGCTCATAATGAGCGACATGAACACCGCAGGAATCACAGATGATGAGATTCTAGAGATAAGACCTGAATAAGGTCTTTCTCCTCTCATCGCGGGCGTCGGGTTATGACACAAAACCGAGATTTTAGAAATCATAATCGGCGCCCGCATTTTAGCGTGTTTGCTCGCCGGCCCGCGGCCGACGACCATCATACCCGTGGAGGAGGACGCGGGCCGCTTTAGCACTTCAACGCGCTAAAGCGTTAAAGTTCAACGCGTTAAAGTGTTACACTTCACCGCATTAAAGTCCTAAATTGTCAGATAATTCAGACACTTTAGCACTTTAAAGCGCTAAAGTGAAATAAAGTTTCACTTCACTGCTTTAAAGTATAAAAGTTCACAGTGACAACGCGCTACCACTTCACCGCGTTAAAGTCTCACAGTCCGCGGCTTGTTAAAAATTTCACAATGTTTCGCACTCCGAAACTTTTGCTTGTTAATTCTTTCACAATGTTTCGAAACGCGAAACTGTTTGAATTGTGTATAATTTCGCGAATATTTCCTTTAAAATCTTACAATAAAAACTTTTTGGCAAAAATTGAAAAGTTGTCAGAAAATTTACCTTTTCAATCATGAATTGCGTCTGGACTAGACACAACTAAAATTTTCGCGATTTTACTAAAAATAAAAACTTTTTACATTTTTAAGCAAGTTGTCAGATAATCTATTTTTTGGACGCCAAATTTTCAGATAAAAAGCTTTTCAACCATTTTGTAACTTTTGCACAAAGAAAAAATTTTTTAGAAGTTCTTTTTGTACGTTTTGCCAAATGTCAAAAATCATTTTGTGAAAAAGTACCAAAAAAATTTTTTATTTTTTGTGCAAAATGCAAATGGAAAAGGGCTTGCGGACATGGTAAGATAGAGTTGTCCGAAGGGACGAGGGCACAAGCCCCGCACCCACAGACACACACCCAAACGGGTGCGAATAACTATTATATATATTGCTTACCTAGCGGCATGACGGGGAGAAAGAGAGAAAAATATGAAAAAGTATGAAGTGATTGTGACTATCGGAGGCAAAGATTTTTACGCAACTATGAATGACGCAAAGACCGCATGGCGTACATTCCAAATCGCAATGAATAAGAATCTTGAAGTCATTCTTAGAGATAACGGAGATATGCGGATTATAAATCTCCCTGACCTGGATTTTTTAGGGGTATGGCATGGTGAGGAGCTCGTAAGAAATCATAAGTTCCCTGGAAAGCTTAGATACAGCAAACTTTCCGAAACATATAAAAAGGCTACTGGAAAACTGATTTACAATTGTAGTCCTACAGTCTGGAATTTCGTAATGAGAGGTTACGAAAAATAATTCCAGAAAGCTGACCTAACGGCTATACGGGGAATAACTTAAAAAATAAAAAAGGAGAATGAATATGTATCAAATTATAGATAGTTTTGGAAAAAGATATCCAACAGATGACGCCAGAGAAGCATGGAAAAGTTTCTACTGGATGGCGAGAAAGGGTGAGGTTGCCTCCCTGAGAATTAATAATAACGGGTTTGAAATTCAGCTCGCTACCGCCGGAAGTCAAGGAGTGAGATTAAGAACCAATTCCGGTGAGTACGTAATAGCAAGAGAGTGGTAGAGCGTAAGCTCTACCACTTTATATAAATTTGGGCGGGATAATTACGCCCATGTGCAGGGAATCCTCTAGCAATCTGAAATTTTTGTTTTTCAAATCTAGATAACATAACATTTATAATATCAAAAAGAAAGACAGTGCTGCATAGGGCGCACCGGCCCGTCGAGGTTAGCGCAGGTGACCGAGGCGGGACGCTTTAGCACACTAAAGTGATGTAGTGATAAAGTACTAGCACTTCAACGCGTTAAAGTGTTACAACTTTAAAGCCCTAAATTGTCAGACAATTCTGACACTTTATCACTTTAAAGTATTGAAGTTTCGAAACTCGAAACATTGTTAAACTTTTAACGATCTAAAGTTTCGTACAGCGAAACTTCAACACTTTAAAGTGATAAAGCATAGAAATATTGTCAGACAATTCTGAAAATATTTTCGTCAATATGTACAAAAGCATAGGTCATTCTTTATGCAATATTACCAATAGAAAAAATAGACAAAAAAACGCGGGTTCCGGGTCCCTGGCGTTATGCACTTTGCACAAATGCGTTTTGGGTTTTGGTAAAATTGCACAAATCGGCGTCCGCATCTTTGTTACTTTTCACTATTGTAATCCCTTTAGAAGTGTAGTAGAATAGTATCATCGAAAGGGGAAAACAAAAAAATCCAAACCCCTTCGGTAGAAAGAGAGGTACTAAAATGAAAAAGGAATATTCAAAAGCGGTTCTTAAGGACTTGTATCACGCATTAGCCGAACTGGATAGCTACGCAGATATATTGCGCGCCATGTATAAGGCGGAATATCGCCTTGAAGACGTAGAACAGGAAGTCCAAGATATCGCCTGGGACGTAGTGGAGAAGAGCGTATATTACATTCTTCTCGATATGTTTGAGGACTGGGCGGGAGTTGAAGATAAAGACCGGGATGATTTTTATGAGACTCGGCATGAGGATCTTATGGCGGCGACTGCGAATAAGGTCGAGTATATCGAGTGCTATCCCAAGGAAACGGATAGCGACTACCATCCCGACTGGGACGCGGTAAAGCTTGATATGGCTTTCCCAATTGAGTTCTTTACCGACCTGGAAGAGGACGGGTTGGTAAGCATCGAACGGGATGAAGACCCGTTCACCCATACGGTCTACTGGTATCTGACCTATGGAGTAGCACTGAAAGATGCGGCGGGGCTTTAAGCCCCGACCGCCCCATCAATAGAAAGGAGAGATAGGAATGATTAGCTACAAAATTGTTATGATAGACGATAATTGTGAAGAGCTCATGACGTTTTTCACAAGTAACTTGAAAGCTGGTATCATTATGGCGATACAGAATGATGATACCGCAATGGTAAAAATCGCGGAAGCCAGCCCAATGCGCGGCGTGCCGCACCTGTTTTTGAAGCGGTTCCTGCTTAAGGACTACTTCGAAAGCGATTTAGGAAATGTGATTTTTAGAATTGAAAACCTGGGGCTGTAATGCCCCAGGCACCCATAACAAGGAGGGAAATAAAATGACGAAAACAGAAATGATGGACAAGATGATTTCAAGATATGGATTTGAAGATATTTACACTCTGTATTTTTGCGCGGTTTGCGAGGATTGTGATACAGATGGGGCTAGGATAGTATTCCACTGGCTCTATGACTGAAAAACCTAGGGCGGGATTCATAGCCGGATTCCGCCTTTCCCTTGTGTATAATGCACAAAAACGACTTTTAAAATTTGTTCAAAATTACTATTGACTTTTGGGCGGGCCGGCTGCGCTCAAGGCGGCCCGCATTTTGATTTTTGTACATATTGCATAAAGTTTTGGATTAAATTTTGTGCAACTTGTCTATTGCACTCTCGCCTGAAATGGTGTACAATGGTATCATCAAGAGAGAGAAAGAGAGGTAACTGATATGAGGAATGGGAATTTTGAGATTAGGTTTTACGAGGCGAACGGCGACTGCCTCTTCCATGACTTCGCGGAAACCCTCCAGGGTGCATGGAAGTTCGCATATGGGCGTATGAGGGCGCGCCGCGACTTCCTGCGTGAGTATCACCGCCATGAGTACTACTCTTTCGATATTCTGGATCTGCGGTCCGGAAAGGCGGTAGTCAGTGGCGTTCTCTCTAAGCAGTACCGCACGATCCATGTGCTGGACTGGCGGTGTATGAATACCGTGGTTGTCTGAGTGATTCCAGAGGGCGGGGCCTCCCGCCCTCTCTTTCTATGTCAAGGACTTGGCGGCACGCTATGGTTCGCAGCGTGCCGCATTTCATTTTATAGTAATATTGCACAAAAATTCGCGATCAAATTTGTACATTTTGCCTATTGCTATCTATCCCGCATTGTGATATACTTAAACCATCGAAAGAGAGAAGCGACTTTCAAGAGAGTGAGGAAAACTCCTAGAGCGGGCGCCAGCTGAGAGAAAACCCACCCCAGTCAATTCCACACAACTGAATATGGAATCCGGAGATCGAGCATAGGAAGCAAGGAGCCATAGCCATGAAAGCTAGAGACCGACCGTAATATAGCTCTATGATCGCCAAAGTACCAGGCCATGAGTACCAGTGATTCACTTTGACAAAGGTGGGTTGCCGCGGAAAGTGGCTTTTTGGCTTGCCGGCGCGTCTTCTTTCCAGACGCGCCGCTTTGCTCTTTTTGGTAATATTGCACAAAAATTCTAGATCAAGTTTGTGCAATATACCTATTGAAGTTTGTCCCAAAATAGTGTATACTAGCATTATCAAATGAAAGAGAGGTAACCTACATGAAACAGCTTACAGAGAGTGAAAACACTATTGAGGAAATCGCATTAGTTATGAAAGCATTATTTAGTATGTGTCAGGACAAAGGAATCATAGTTCAGACAGGTGACATGATATGTTCTGGAGATCCGATAACAGAAGTTGATGTAGAGAATAAAACAATTATTTTATGGTAACTATTGACAAACAATAAAAAATATGATATAATAAATATATCAAAAGAAAGAGAGGAAAGAAAATGACGAAACTTACTTACAAGGTTGATGGAAATGAGTACACATCTTATCAGGCGGCGGTTGCGGCCGCTGGTACGAAAAGTAAGATTACTCGGGTATATACCCCGATGCCGGAACATGAAAGCCCCGATCCAGTAGCCAGAGCGAAACGTATGGCAATCATGGCGGAGAAAAGGAGGGCAAAAAATGATTGAAACAACAGTCATTAGCAACGGCGAGGGCGGATATGTGTACATTGATACCCGCGACACTTGGGACGCGGGATGGGAAACTATGGCGTTTCCTTGCGGGGACCAGTATGGAAATAAAATTGATTTTGGAACTGAACTTTATCAAGAAAGATACCCTGATATGTCAGTTGCCCATCTAGGACACGCAAAAGCAGTCCTGAGTTTTCTGGAAAAGATAGTTTAAAAATGACGAGAGGCGGGCTTCCCGCCCTCTCTTTCTTATGCTCAGCGCGTCTTCAGTCCAGACGCGCCGCAACTCATTATTTAGTAATACTGCACAAAAATTCTGGATCAATTTTGTGCAATTTGCCTATTGTAGTCTATCCCAGAATCTGCTATACTATAATTATTCCAAGGGAGAACCCACTGAGCCACAGGTCGAGTGTGGGGCGGCGGTTGGAAGTCGCAATAGACAGTACTACCTTAGGGTATCCGCAAGGACGGAACGCACGTGGAATTAAGATACGAGATTGCGCATAGTATCGAAAATCTTCCTTGGAAAAATTTTAAAAAAGTATTGACAAACAAAAGAAAAAATGCTATAATGTATTTACAAGGTAAGAAAAACAAAAAACAAATTTTAAGGAGGGTTTTACAATGGCAGACAAGAAAGTTACTAAGAAGGATCGTTACAATGTACTGATTGAGATGGTGCAGGCGTCGGAACTGGAGAATAAGGACGAGTACGTCGAATTCCTGAAGCATGAAATCGAGCTTTTGAGCAACCGCTCTAGCAAGTCCGGCTCTACCCCGATCCAGAAAGCAAACAATCGTCTGATTGCTCTGTTAAAGGATATCCTGGGCGAGCAGGAAAGTCCGGTGACTATCACCAACCTGATGGCAGATCCGCGTCTTGCAACCTACACGGTAGAGAAAGCTGACGGCGTTGTCACCGAGGTTATGACCAACCAGAAGCTGTCCAGTCTGATGAAGAAGCTGGTGGACGCGCACGAGGTTGACAAGACCATCATCAAGAAGGTCGCGTATTTCTCTCTGACCGCGGAGCTGGATGACTAATCCCCACTACTGAGAGGGCGCAAGCCCTCTCTTTTTTATTTGGCGGTTCGCCATGGGGCGCGGCGAACCGAGTTTCAGAACTTAGTAATATTGCACAATTTTCGTGGATCAAGTTTGTGCAGTATGCCTATTGTATTTTCTCCTGAAATAGTGTATACTTAGACTATCAAATGAAAGAGAGGCAATTAATATGAAAATTGAAAACAAAGTAAAAAACACTGTGGAATTTCAGAACTTACACATCGGCGATGTCTTTATGTTTAATGCAAAGTATCTCATGGTGACAGATACTGACCGCCTTGTTGTTGACTTAAGGGATGGTGCTTGCTATTATCCAGAGGATTTAGGTATTGATGGCTATGATGAAGTGCCTAAAGTTGAATGTACCTTATTGGTAGAATAAGGAGGGATGATATGCTTGCTTTTTACAATGCTGAGTATATTACATACCATAATGATAAAGAATTAGGACGGGAGTGGGCGAAGGGTTGCTGTGAAGAAAATGAACTTGATAATGAAATTATTGATATTTCATGGGATAATTTGACAGAGATGTATCGCCGCTATGGACTGGCTTTATATTTTAATTATATGAATCTTAAAAAAGGACGCATTGTATGTCCATTTGATAGCTTTAAAACTATTAAAGAATGGAAAGAACCATTAAATATTAGACTTGTAGCAAAATATGAGACAGAAGAACCTAAAATAATTGATGTATTAAAATGGCACGACCAAAAGCAAGCAATTCAATATTTGCAGGAAAGAAGTTTAAGTATTCGGGGCTAGAGCAATCTAGCCCTCTCTTTCTATGCTCGGCTCGCGATGCACCACCGCGAGCCGCAATTCTCTTTTTAGTAATGTTGCACAAAAATCTTGTGGCATTTTTGTTACTTTTGCCTATTGAGCTTTTTCCTTAAATAGTTTATACTAGTATCATCAAGAGAGAGAAAGAGAGGTAATGAAATGAGACACCACCTGCTGTATTTTAAAACAATTAAAGAATGGATTGACCTGTGGGAATATTCATTCTGGTATGAACGAATTGGAATTGTTATAGGGATTATACTTGATATAATCTTATATGTGTTATTTATTATATTCTTTGCTATCGTTATTAAGGAGGTAATGAAATGAAGGTTTTAGTCTTTGATATGGACGGTACAATCGCTGACCTGTACGGCGTTGAAGGTTGGTTAGAAGCTCTCAGAAGTTTCGATGAATCGCCCTATACCGACGCCCGCCCGCTTTATGATATGGAAAATCTCAATATGATATTGCAGGCTCTTAAAAATCAGGGATGGCACATAGTGGTAACAAGCTGGTTATCAAAATGTAGCAATAAGGAATATGATAACAAGGTGCGGAAAGCAAAAAAAGACTGGCTCGATAGATATGAGTTCCCATACAATGAAATACATTTCATTAAGTATGGAACGACAAAAGCAAATTGTACTAGGAAGCTTGGCGGTCGCCAGATTTTAGTGGATGATAATGAAAAAGTACGGGCGGGCTGGACTCTTGGTGAAACAATCGACGCTAATGAAGATATAATAAGAGAATTAATAAATTTAATAAAGGAGGACTAAGAAATGAAAGTAGTAGTAAGATTTGAAGGTAAGAGAGAGGTTGATATTCCAGACGCATGGCTGGAATATGATGCAATGGGTGAGGGTCATCCGTACTATGCACCCTACGACCTACGAGATGATGCACCAGTTGTTATGGGCTCACATTCCATTCTATTACCGCCAGAATACGCAAATTTGGAGGTATGCGCAATCGAAGACCCGGACGGTAAGACAATTGCAGAGTGGTAGGAGCGCGGTTTCCGCGCTCTTTTTACTTGGCGGTGCGTTTTGGCACAAAACGCACCGAGTCTCTAAATCTTCTATTGTACCACATTTTTCGCTCCCTGTCAATAGGCAAATTGCACAAACCTGGAGATCCCGATTTGTGCAATATTTTTGAAAAAAGTTCTTGACCTTTTTGTAGGTGTGTGATAGAATATACTTGTAAGGAAGATAACACCTTACATAAATAAAAAACCTATATGAAAGAAGGAATGAAAACATGAAAAAGAAGTACTACTTAACACTGGACACTGAAACCGCAACTTTACCTTTTGCTAACTCTATGTGTAAAACCGCAAAAGAGAAGCAGAAAATCGCTATCGCGAAACCGCTTGTATATGATATTGGATGGACTATAACCGATAGGGCAGGGAATGTTATAAGGAATGAAAACTACCTGATTCAGGAAACATTCTTTGTACCCAACGTATTCAATACCGCATATTATAAAGACAAAAGACCTATTTACATGAAGTTACTGGAGGAAGGAAAGATTAAAACCGCTTGCTGGAATGACATTATAAAGGTACTAATTAAAGATTTAGATAGTTGCGATTTAACCACCGCCTATAATGCCTGTTTTGATTTTAAGAAAGCTATTCCCTTTACAGAGCGATATATTTATCATCTGTATCGCGCAGACTATAACGAGTGGGAAACAATGCAAAAGAGAATGTGTAAGAAAATCCTTGCGGGGCAGGATGAAAGCGAAAACCCGGACTACTTAACGCCAGTATTCAAAATCCGCGGGCGCGAATATCCGATAGCTGATTTGTGGGGTATCTCATGTGAAAGACTTATCAACGCTAACAAGTACCGCGATTATTGCTTACAGAATAGACTTCTTACGGCAAGCGCGTTATACTTCAAGACAAGCGCGGAAACTAGCTTTCAGTACCTTATGAAAAATCATGAATTTGTGGAAGATCATACGGCATTGAGTGACGCGCAAATCGAAGCACAAATTCTTACAAAAGCACTCAAGAAGGGCAAGGTAGAACCGCAGATAAATGCGTTCCCATTCCGCGACCTGGGCACAACTTATGAATACGTATTAAAAAAGCCCAAATATAAACAAGTGGTGATTGACCTACTGAATGAATATTATGAAGCTTATTCACTTGAGCATGGTCAAAACGCATGGATAACAAAAATCGAAAATATCTTGCGAACGTTAGAACATGGGGACGAGGGTTGAAACCCTCTCCCCAAAGGAGGAAAAACATGACAAGAGAACAAGAGATACAACACCACATGAAGCAATTGAAAATTTCAAGAGAAGAAGCAGAACAGCTTTACAAGGATGATCACAGCGATACCGTGCTTCCAGAGGTTGCGGAAATGGAAGTAAAAGCAAAGAAAATGAAACGTAGGTATGAGGGTGATACTAAAGCGCGGGTTCCCGCTCAACGCGAAAAGAAGCTAGACCCTGTCAAAGTTGAGGTAATCCAAACGATCGCTAAGAACTTGACCAGATGCGTACTAGATGACAAGCTGGGCGAACCGCACGACATTGATATCGTGAACCCACAGCGTGAAGTTAAATTCAAGATTGGGTCAGTAAACTACTCGGTCACTCTGACCCGACACAAGGGATAGGCGTAAGCCTATCCCTTTAAGCATCGGCCGGCACGCGATGAACCGCCGCGTGCCGAATCTTCCATTATACCATACCTTGGCAACTTTGTCAAGCGAAATTTTCAACAACTTTGCCCAAACTTTTATCCCAAAATTTGTGCATTTTTACTCTTGTGCTTTCCGCGCCTATGTGATATACTAGTATCATCAAGAGAGAGAAAGAGATTTAAAAAGCCAAATAAAAAATTAAAAAACTCTTGACAAACAAAAGATAAAGTGATATAATAAAGCTACAAGGTAAGAAAAAACAAAAATAAATTTTTAAAGGAGGAATTAAGTTATGACAAAGAAGGAAATGTTTGAAAAGGTAATTGCACTGGTGGAGTCCGCAGAAGTTGAGAACAAGGATGAAATTCTGGAGAAGCTTAACCATGAGGTGGATATGCTGAACAGTAGAAAGAGTTCGTCCAAACCTACCGCGGTTCAGAAGGCGAATGACGTCCTTATGAAGCTTGTTAAGGAGATCCTGGCGGAACAGGAGAATCCTGTGTCTGTAACTGAACTCATGCAAGATCCGCGCCTTGCTACGTATACCATTGAAAAGGAAGATGGCCCCTCGGTTCAGTATATGACGAACCAGAAGCTTACCTCTATCCTGGGTAAACTGTGTGACGTTAAGGAGGTTGTGAAAACGGTAGAGAAAAAGAAGTCCTACTTCTCTATTGCCTAATGGGTGGGTGGGGTATATCCCTACCCACCTAAAATCAAAAATTTGATTTTAAAAAATTTTTTTGATATAATTATTATATCAAAAGAAAAGAGGGAATTAGCATGACATATAAGCTAGGGAAACGCACAATCAGGATTCCAGATTCAGATATTGCGCGGTCGGTGGAAAAGTTAGGCATAACCAGAGATGAAGCAATCCAGATGTGGTTAGAGGATGAGGGATACCTGGAGAATGAAGAGCAAGAAGCCTTGGAGCGGAAAGCTAAAGAAAATCGCATAACCGCAACTATTCATCAGGCAAGCGCAGTCGATGTTCAAAAGAAAACTCAAAAGGAGAGAGTGAGAAAAGAAGATCCAACAAAGGAGCTAATTATAGCAAAAACCGCGGAATTTCTTAAAGAATATGCGGAAAATGTTACAATAATTAACGTTGGAAAGCTGATTTCATTCAAAATTGGCGATGATGATTATGAATTTAACCTAATTCGCAAGAGAAAACCTAAAAAATAGCACGGGCGGGCGCTAAAAAGCGCCCAAAACCTCGCAAAATGGAGGAAAATAACAATGTATCATGTATTTATTGATGCTGGCGGTGAAGTGTTATGTAAAACTGTGGATGATGCTATTGACTATGTAAGAAATTGGGTTAGTGAAAGAGGAGCCTTAAATAGTCTGACTTTTGACTTCTCTAACTGGGATATGAAATATATTGTTTTTCACATAGATCATGATGGTTATTATTGGCTAGGATGTATTGAGCTTTTACCTATTTGGAATAAGGAGGAATGATACATGGATTTTATTTGGTATCTTAACTGGGAGAATGAATCAGTAGCATTTTCTACTAAAAAGCAGGCTATTGAATATGTAACTAAGAGAAGCGAAGATGCAGATTGGGGCTTGCAGTGGGATGAATCATTGGAAGATTACATTAGTTTTATTTCAACTTGGTACGATGGTGGAGAAGAAACTTATGTTATTAAAGCTGTGCCATTCAATCCAGACCCGGAGAGCTAGATTCGCCGGGTCCTGATCTGGCATCAGGACCCGCTTTCCGCATTTTCACCTAGCATATGCAATTTTTCCCTGGAATTTTTGATCCTCCCCATAGCGCGATTCATCCCGAATCAATCTCACCCCTCAACACCTCGCAAGATCCACCTTACCTACCTACCTCTTCCCAACCTGACCCCATAACGCCACAGACCCACAACCGCCGCTCTTATAGCAAAAAATTGGTTCCTCCCGCCCCATTTTTTTATTGCTCTAACTGAGTTATTTTAACACCAAACTGCTACATTATTAAGTTTACGAGTATTTCTCCACATTTTATATAACTTGCTTCAGAGAAGCTCGTATAACGCCACAGACCTACAACCGCCGCCTATAGCAAAAAATAGACCTCTCCGCTAACTCTTTTATTATAGTCTAACTAAGTTAGCGTAAGCCTAAACTGCTACATTATAACATTTCCGAGTCTTTCTCCATTCGAAAATCTTCTTGCCTCAGGCGGGGTCCCTCGCCCTATGACGGCCACATACCCGCAAACCGCGTTTTCTAAGTCCCTCCCGCGGCTCTTTTATTATAGTCTAACTAAGTTAATTTAACCCCATTTTGCTACAAATATACCCCGACGAAACTTTGTAAGTCCAAATTTTTTCTCAGCTCAGATTGGCAGCTGAATTAAAATTTAAATACTTTATTGACTTTTGAAAAAAATTATGATATAATATATACATAAAAGATAGGAGATATTTTACTATTCACTTTTGTGTAAAGGAGAGCTGACTATGGATATTAATAAGACTATTGCTGAGATGATGAAAGATATGTCTGAGGATGACGTTAAGGCGGCGGTTAATAAAGCCATTGCCGCGGAGAGGATTCGCAGAGAAGCGGAGGCCGAAGCTAAAAAGAAAGCATCAGCTGCCTCAGAGCGGGATAATGTAGCTCAGTTACGGCGCATTGCCGCGAACACTATGTCTGGCTATATGAAGGCCGCGATGCCCAAGATTTTTGGTGATATTGACAATCTTGCGGACCAGATTGAGGAAGCGTTCATTGAGACCGAGGAGGAGTTTAACAGAACCAGAACTATGTTCGATATTATCATGGACGCTCTTGAGGATGAGGACAAAGACAGTTCCAAAGAAACTGAAGATGATGATGTGATTGCAAACTTTTTAAGGCACCTCAGTTGAGAGGTGCCTTAGATGCAGTACATTGAAAAACGAATAAGGAGCTAGGGTAAGGGTAACGATGAACCTGCAAAGGATGAGGAAGACGGTGCCTGCCCACCACACTTCCTCAATCTTTAATAATTTTAATTATTTCTGCTTTCACACTTCCTTAATCTTTACAATTTTAAGTAATCTTTATTCATCTTAAAAGATTTTTTTAACATCTTTTCAACCTTCCGCACCTTTTATCTACATTCATACGTATAATCTCTATATTCTTTTTAATAATTATGACACTCCTCCATGTTATAAATATTATACCCTATTCTTCTATTCTACCTCTTTTATCAAAATAAAATTCAAAAACCAGTTTTGGAAATCATTTTTCAAATTTAAAAATGAAATTTTCAAACTACCTCTGCCCATTTTCCACCTCCATCAGTGGTTCAACACTTCCCATACCACTCAGCCTATCTGCTGCCCACTTCAAAATCTCCGTTATACTATGATCATCCCACATAGACTCATCAAACTCAGCAGATGCCTTCGCAACAACTTCCTTCTCCTTGTCACTCAAGGGCCTAATTTCACCATCTACATTATCTTCAACAACTTCATTTTCCTTATCCTTAAAACTCAAAAATACACTATCCTTCTGCTCTTGTGTTAATGGCTCAACCTTACCACCTAACACTTCACTAATCAAATCAGCAAAACGCGGCTTGCTTTCCGCAATTCCGCCAAAACTCTTCTTCTCTTCTGACATCCATAAACCTCCTAACAAAACTCCGCGGCTTGAGGTTACTTTCAAATCGAGGAATGAAAGCGCGAAGCGCTTGAATGACGAAGATTTGAAAGTAACCGAATGAGATATGAATTATATCGAGGAATGAAAGCGCGAAGCGCTTGAATGACGAAGATATAATTCATATCGAACTACTTAATAAAAGTTAAATATATAATATATATATTATATATATAATATATATTATAAGTTAAATAATAAAAGTTTTATAATAGCGATTTAAAAGGTCTTCTATTTATATATTATCTAAATTTTTAACATCTGCTTGGAGAATCCATCAGAAAATTTTTAACACGCCGCTCTCTGAGGTCTATTAGTCACGCTCATAATCACTATCTCTCTATGGTCAACATCAGTTTGAACCAACTTATACTCAATAAAATGCAATTCTTGAAGTACATATAAAATATTATTAATAACATGATTGTTACTTGTAGTGGTTGCCGCGATTCCAATAAAAGACTTCATTTGATTCATAGTAACAATAAAAGACTGTTCTTTATTAGCTATATATCTATTTAATAAATATACATAAATACTAATAGTATATTGGCCTAAAGTATCTGTAAGCATTTCTAAAGTATCCAATGGTATCAATGCAGCATCTGCCTTATCAAGATAATTCAATCTGTAATACTTAGGTCTCACAGGATCTTCTTCAACCAAGCCAATCTTCAGCAAATCTTTAAACCTAGTAGAAGCAGTTTGTCTACTAATCTTCATCTTTTCACCAAGTGCTACATAATTAATTAATTTCTTTTCTACATACCTTCCGCCATCAAGTAATACTGACTCTTGCTGTAAAATTCCATAAAGTAAATCATTGTATTTCTTGTCAGCAGTATATTTTTTTGTATCAGGAATTTGTCTTGAATTACTCTGAATTGTTAGCATATGTTTTCATCTCCTTTCTATTCTTTGATATTATACTTAAAAATTAAAATATAACGATTTAACTTTAACGCCCAACCATAAAAACTTTAACATATTTATTAAGAATAGAAAAAATTAAACATATTTGCTATCATCAGAAAAATTCTAACATATCTTGCATTTTAAGAAAAACCTTAACACGATTTTTTAACATTGACTAAAATTAAATATTAATATTCCACTCTGGTCGGAAAAGCTGTCTATAGTACGCTTCTCTATCAAATCTATTTACTTTATCGCATTTTTCAAGAATAGTAAAGTTGTCTTCTGTAAGAAAAGGTCTCTTCTGACAGTGCTGCTGGATCCGCTTGTCTAAATGTTCAGTAGATCCAACATACATAATCTTATTATTATAAATAATAGCATAAACATAATTAGTAGAATCATATTTTTTTACGTCTTTCTTTATAGAGCATAAAGATGTCCTAGATACCCCAATTAATTTACATATTTCGCTATCCGATTTTGCAGGGAATCTATTCTTACATATATGATAAGCTATATACACAGAGGAATCTTTAAATATATGATCTCTAATAAACTGTAACTCTTCTGTTGTCAAATCAAAGGGATCATTTACTATAATATTTTCATTGGAATCTTCAGATATTATTTCATCATCAACCAACTCTTTATAATATTTAGCTAACGATTGTCTACATTTACCAACTATTTTTGATAAACTACTATAATTAATTTTTTTCATTGTATGCTGATGTAATAACAAAAATAAATATACATCATTGGTTAGTAAATACCACATTTGTTAAAATCTCCTTATCTACTTTTATAAGTTATAAAAAAATAGGTCAGAAAAATTTTAACATCTTGACCATCTTATAACTTTTCTTCCGACCCCAATCTCTTCATTCGATTTACTTATCATACTTTCGACATCTTTATATTTGTCCAAAAATTCCAACAAAACAAACTTTACCTAGGCATATCACTAAATGACCAATGCTCACCTTCACCATCAGTTAACATTAAGTAACCATAGTCAATTAACTCATCATAAAAACTCTCAAGTTCCTCCTCAGTCACATTACAGAACTTCATAATCTCTTCATTATCAAGCACATAATCATTATCATCTTCCAAAACGCCCAAACACATCCATACCTTAAAACCTTCTGTTGATAAAAGCTTCATAGCTATCTTAGTAGCCTGATCGTCAAATATTACTTCTCTCTTATCATCACTGAACGCGGTTTGCAGGTTAATGGCGTCTTTGACCTTACTCTTTTTACCCATCTATCTTCACCTCCTCTTAATCCTGATACCCGCAGCAGTTATATCCCTTCTGCCACTCCTCAAAAGACAAAGGACTCTTCTCATATCCACTCTTCAGATACTTCAAATACTCCTTATACTCAGCATCTTCTGCGTCTTCCTTCTCCAACGCTTCTATCCTAGCCCTCAACATAGCAATCTGACCGTCAAGCCTACCAATCTTATCATCATAATCAACAGCTAAAGTACCAAGAATACCAGCTAAACTAATCAAAGCCAAAATAATAAAAACATAAATCACACGGTTACCCTCCCTATAAGACGTCACAGGTTCAGTTCAAGTCTTCATAACCACGAACCTGCATTATTAAATATGTCACTTGGTTCTCAAGCTTTTCAACTCTACTATCCAACTGACCTAACTTCCAACCAATAAAATAACATAATCCAACTAAACAAACACCACTAAAAATACCTAATACAATCATCGCGGTTTCCGGGTCTATGGATGTCAGTGAGGCAACTATAAAACGCCACTAACCCACAGCCCGCGTCTCCTTTCTTTCTCTTGATGAGAGTGAATGCTTGCATTCACTCTTTCTATACTTATATTATAACAAAAATTCTCATCTTTGTCAACTCCTCACCCGCAAACCGCATACACTTGACAAATTTTAAAAATTTTGTTACAATTAAAATGTCCAAAGAAAAACAAAAGGAAAGAAAGGTGCTAGATCTATTATGACAATACGAGAATTAATTAACAAATTAACAGTATTAAGTAATGTTCCTGATCTATCTCTTGATAGTGAAATATCTATCTTCAATAGTTCTATATACATAGGACAACCAAATAAATACTTTATCATGATAGATCCATACGATGACAATACCGCATATGGCTATTTAGTACCATTAACACCAAAGGGAGAAAATGATGACATTAACACAAGAGCAAAAAGAAGCAATTAGTAAATTAACAGACGAGGAAAGAGAAGTTATTGCGGCCTTGGGCAAAATTGCTAAATATACGAAACATCGCAACCTATGTGACGGCCCAAATGGTATGTGTATGTTCTGGAATCCTAACGACCGCATTTGTATATTAAGAACCTACGATTGCCCAGAAGCCTGGATTAAAATGTTAGGATTCTACGCAGCTATATTAGAGGATGAAGATACATGATTCATCCTTTATTTTTTAAAAAAATTTTGTTATAATATATATAGAAAGTTAAGGGAGATGGTAAAAATGACAAATTATAAAGCAAGTGTTTGGGTCATTGATAAGCACGGCGAAGAAAGAGTTCTTGACGCCTGCACAGTCGCAGAAAACACAAGAGAAGCAATCAACAAAATGAAAAATTTCTTAGCTAAGTATGATGACAAAGTTATCCAGATCACTATTTGGGAGGAGAGATGAGCTATGACGCACTGGGAATTAATTGATGAAGCGGTTGCCCTTGCCGCAGAAATTGAAGAAGCTATGGGAATTGAAGAGAACAACGCATCTATCAAAGCGCGGGTTCTCGATTGGTATAACCATACCGATGTATGTGACGCAGAGATGCTGGCCGCCGCATCAATGCATGGTTCATTTCAGTCTGTTGATTATAATACGCTTTGTATATGGCACGATGAATATTTCTTTCCTATGAACTGCCATGCAAACATCTTCTCTATTGGAGAGATTGAAGATTCCTACCGTGATAAATTATGGAGGTGAGTAAATGAAGTTCTTAACTAAGTTTGCAACAATTCTCGCGTTCTGCCTATGTATTTATATGAGCATATCAACATTTATGATGACTGGCATTATCCTTAATGCTATTTTTCCCTTCATCCCTTTATTGATGACATTCGTAGGTAGTACAATTGGACTTATTATAATTTCACTTATTATCTTCGCAGTTTTTATTAAGGAGGAATGAGTTATGACAAAGAGTGAGTGGATGACTAAAAATGGTTTTGATGAAAATGGCCTCACATGGTGCGTCTTTGGAGATAATACCTACTCAATAAAAGACGAATTAAAGGCGCTTGGATGCAAGTATCATCCAATCCTTCAGTGGCACTCACCTGAACCACTCGATGTACCAACTGGTTATGGGATGTTTTCTCTTAGATTGACAGACGTCGCGGTATGGGATGAGATTAACCAAGCCTTTTTCTTTACTGAGGATGGTATTACCGCGATAGATGCTAAGTTCGCATCGTACAATGGAACCAGTCTATCACAATTTGTAGGCAAGATTGGTGAGCACCTTATAGCCACGACCGCGCTTCTCCGCAGTCATCAACTCTATAATTGTCAGTATGGACTTACTAATATTTACACTTTTTCTATTGGTGATGACATTCTTGTTTGGGTCACATCAACCTCGCCAGATATTTCAGTAGGTGATGTTGTAAGTCTATCTGGTACTATCGTCAAACATGAAGTCCGTAAGGGAACAAAGACAACCCGCATTTCAAGATGCAAAGTATGTGCAATAGGTTGAGGTCATTCCTCAACCTTTATTTTTTATAAAAATTATGATATAATAATAGTATGATAAAAAAAGAAGACGAACGAAATAGGTGGTGCTTATGACTGACAAAGAGATTTTAACATTATTTAAAGATTGTGATTTTGACGATTTAAATGAAGATAATTTTAATCAAAATGTCTTAAGTCGCTTACCCGCGGGGTTCCGCTATGATTACTTCTATGGGGCAACTAAATTAGTCCTCATACCCGCAAACCGCGATTTTGTCATTAAGATGCCATATAAGGGGACTAACATGGAGTGCTGCGAGGGAGCTAATTTTGATATTTACGGTAACCCGCGCTCTCATAGCTACGATCATTGCGCGAGAGAATTAATTCTCTACCATGAAGCTAAAAACTCTGGTGTTGCACCAATTCTCTTGAAAAACCACTATGTTGGAGAAGTCAACGACGAAGCTATTTATACACAAAAGATAGCGCAGACTTTTGATGACTACTATGATACTCCATTCTTCTTCAATGAGTACTCAATTCACTCACCAAAAGAGATAGAAGCCATGAAAGATAGTTATCAAAGGAGTCCATACCGTTACAACCAGTATGCAGAGCGGTATAACGCTTGGCTAGTAGATGTACACATCTATTATGGTGAGAAAATGTTCGCGGCAATTCTTGATTTTATTAATAACTACATCGAAGATCTGCACGCAAATAACATTGGTTATGCTAATGATAGACCAGTTATATTGGATTATGCGGGTCTCTTGATATAAGACGCCATGTACACAGCTAAATCAGAAAGGAGCGAGGTTATGAGCATTGGAATTGACGAAGCATTACATGCTATTAAGAGCATCACAGAAGCACATGAAAATAACATACAATACTTAGTAGAAGAAAATAAGAAGTTGCGGGATGAGCATTATAAAGACACGGAATTGGCAGATATGAAACGTCAATTAGACAGCCTTAAGGAAGCCTACTACCGCGGGTTTCCGCTTACAGAGCAAGAAAAAGCACAAATTGATCAATGGCAAAAGATCCATGACACTAATGAACATAATAATCCTACGGGATACCATGGAGTGAGCGGCGGTGGTTTTGCTTATATGTTTTATCCTACTGCTATTGGTATTCTTACTAAGTGTCGTTGTAATATCTGTCATAAAAGAGCGTTGAATTATGCTGTTACCAATAGCATGGTAAAAAATGAATTTGATTTAGCTATGTATAATGAGTATATGCGTGATCACAATGCACTCATTGAATTTGAAGATTACTAAGGAGGTGTACCATGGCTAAAACACGCGAAATAGTTTGTAAATTTTATGTTTGCAAAGGTCAGTGTGAACGCGGTCGATTGGCGGATTTCTATGGTCAATGCCAACATTGCAACCTCTATGAACCTCTCAAAGGCGCACGCCCGCGCAGAAAAAACCTCCGCCGCGAGAAGAAAGAGAAAATAGCTAACGACAGAAGGGAATGGGAATGAAAATGTTTGAAGGACGCAAATGGCATAAGAAATGGAAAGAAATGAGTAAAATCATTGATGAATATATTGAAGAATACCAACTTTGGGCGGATACATTTGAAGAGAAGAAAAAAGAAGATATGTTGAATCCATATAATCAGGCAGTGTGCGCATTGATCGACATAAAGAACGAATTTGAATCGCTTGAAAAATAAAAAAGAAAGGAAACACACACATGGATCATTTATTAATTGTAATAGATATGCAAAATGATTTTATCACTGGCTCTCTTGGTTCACCAGAAGCTAGAGCTATTGTACCACACGTTCATAATTTAATTGAAGGTTGGGTTGGCCCAATTATCTACACAAAAGATACTCACGGTGATAATTACTTAGATACTCTTGAGGGCCAGAAGTTACCAGTCCCGCTATTAAAGCTAAGATTGATGTATTACATGAGATTAATCAGTTTAAGCTAAAGTCTATGGAAGCATATAGTCCAGCTATTTATTTTAAATGTTCATGGGAGGAAGAATAGAGCAGGGTACATACTCTGCTCTTTATTTTTTAAAAAATTTTTGTTATAATATATGTATAAGAAAGAGTAAATGCAAAACATTTACTCTTAAATGAGAGAGGAGAGATATGAATATGTTTTATAAATATGTAGTAGAGTTTTATGATGAAGAAGAACTTGATGATAATACTGCACATGGCTTGGTATATGGCGAAAATATGGCGGAGGCCGCGCAGAAAGTACTTAACTATTATGATACTGTGTTCCATATCGAAATAGAAGAAAGCGATTTTGATTTAGTATACGAGCTTGAAGAGGAGGACTAATCATGGCAATTAATCCATACTATCCTTACATGGCTGAAGCGGAAGGATATCTTGATACAAGAGAAAGTAAGATTAGACGAGTCATCGCTGATGTAAAACGCTATCCTGACCCCGTAATGTCTCAGTCTGCTTTTGAGACTGTGTGTAAACTTAATGGACTTAATCCATACAGTCTCTCAGAGCGCGAGCTCCGCAGAATTAAAACCGCGGTTGGTGGCTGACTCTTGAAAACTTAAAAAATTTTTGTTATAATATACTTATCAAAGGGAAAGAAAGGTAATGTTGGTATAGTGAGCTGGACCGAAGAGTTGTTTTAACTGGGTCGGTTAGACGCCACTTGAAAACTTAAAAAATTTTTGTTATAATATCTATGTAAACAAACAAACAATATTTATTTATTTATGAAAAGGAGAAATTATCATGGCAGACGTAAAGATGACTAAGAAGGACTGGTTTATGGCGATTCGTGAGCAGATTGAGACTTCCGACTGGGAGATGGCCGATGCTGCTCTGGAGTGGATTGACAAGCAGGTTGAGTCTCTGAATAACAGAGCTACCAAGGCTGCTGAGAGAGCCGCTGATAAGAGGGCGGAAGGGGATGCTCTGCGTGAGATCGTTGCTAGTATGGTCACTGACGAGTGGCAGACTGGTGAGCAGATTACCGCTGCGGTAGTCGCGACTGGTGAGGATGTAACCAAGGCTAAGGTCGTTGCAAGGCTGTCTCAGTTGGTTAAAAACCATACTGTGGAAAAGGGTTCCATCAAGGATGATGGTCGTCGGATTATTGCTTACCGCAATTACACTGGCGAAGCTGAAGAGGAGTAATTAGATAAGGGTGGTATTAAACCACCCTTATTATTTTAGGAGGAATATAAATGAAGTATTGTGTCTACTATAAGCCAGGCTTCCGCTATGCGAAAGAGGTAGATGAACTTATTATTACATACAATAGACGTGATACTAGCTTACAGGACTTCCTTAGGGAGCATCCAGATCAGCGTATTTTAATCTACGTCGCGGATCCGCAAGATTTTTGGGATAATAAGTGTCAGAACTATTTTTTTGCTATGCAGAAACAAGGTAATTTTCCAAAATTTGCTTTAGTTTTTCCAAAATACGATGGTGGAATCACAAAAAAAATAATCGAGGCTCTAATTACTGATGAAGTAAAAATTCCTTACTTTTTTGAACTTCCTGCAACAAGCTGGGATACGCTACAAGGCTATCTTGATTTAGGTGTTTCTGACGTTTATATCGCGGAAGAGTTGGGGTTTAGTATGGCGGCGGTCAGCAGAGTTTGTAAAGAACGCGGGTGCCAGGTTAGATGCTACCCAAACGTGGCCCAATCATCATGGACCGGGACCCCCGCGATGAAAAAATTCTTTATCCGCCCTGAAGATGTTAAAAGATATGAGGAATATGTAGATGTCTTAGAAATTTGGGGCAGATCCGAGTCTCTTGAGACTATGTACCGCATCTACGCTAAAGATCAAAGATGGGCAGGCCCGCTGAAAGAACTCATTACCTCTTTTGATCCATCTATTGATGTTAATAATGCTTGCATTGATCACTGGTTTGCTATGCGGCGAATGTCGTGTGATAAGCGATGCAACAAGGGCTATTACTGCGATACCTGCAATGCTATTGTTAAGTTAGCGAATGTGTTGGAACAATACAACGTCATTGTGAAAGATTGATTTTTAATAAAAATTTTGTTATAATATATTTATCAAAAGAAACAAAGGAGATAAGAGTAATGGCGGCTAAGAAAGGTTGGGCAACACCTTTTAATCGTTTTTAATGAAATTTTATATAAAGTATAAAGGAGGATGATATTATAAACTCAGAATATACTTTATATATGCACAGGAATAAACGAAATGGTAAGGTATATATAGGAATAACAAGACAAAATCCACCAGAAAAAAGGTGGGCAAAAGGTAGAGGCTATCATCATAATGAATATTTCCGTGCCGCTATTGAAAAAGATGGATGGGAAGAAGGTTTTGAACATATTATTTTAGAGGATCATTTATCTCAAGAAGAGGCTTGTAAAAAGGAAAAAGAATTAATTAAAGCATATGATGCGACGAATCCAGAAAAGGGTTACAACCTAGCAGATGGAGGCGTTCATCTCGGTCCCACATCTTTTGAAAAACTGACAGAATGGCACAACACGCATAAGAAATTTGGTAAAGATAATGTGTCTTCAAAAAGAGTTAGATGTATTGAAACCAATGATGTTTTTGGATCAATATCTGAAGCTTGTAGATGGTGTGATTCAACAAAAGTTGGAGAGTGTTGTAGAGGACATAGAAAACATGCAGGTACCCATCCTAAAACTGGAATACAATTATCTTGGGAATACGTGGATGATGATACAGAAGTTACTATAATATGCAATGAACATCAAGATAATGAATACAGATGGAAACCAACAGATAAATACAAGAAAGTTATGTGTATAGAGACAGAAGAAGTTTTTAGAACTGAAGCAGAAGCGTGTAAAAAGTATGGGGCAGCGCGAGGAACGATAGGACGTGCATGTTCGGGCAAAAGAAAAAGTGCTTTAGGAAAACATTGGAAATGGGTAGAATGAAAGGAGAATAATTATGGTTAAGGGAGCGGTTAGTAAGGAAAAGATTAAGAACAAGATCCTTGAGGTATTTCCAGGTAGTTTTTTGTATGACGGCGGGAAAGAGATTCGTATTCCGATGATGGAGGATGGAATCCCCGTCCAAATCAAAGTAGGTCTGACTGCTGCAAAAACTAATGTAGAACCAGAAGGTTTAGGTCCTAGGTCAATGGCAGTAGTTGATTCAATTGGAGCATTTCCAAATATTGAAGCAGAACCGCCTAAGAATTTTATGAACGAACCCTCTGACGCAGAGAAGGCAACAGTGGCGGAGTTACTGAAGACATTAGGTTTAGCGTAAAATAAAGGAGGTTAAGTCATGGCACACATTTATCATTTATCTGAGTGGGAGAGCGGTTCCGGTCTTTGGTGGTATTGCGAGGATGTGTCTGACTTAACTGGACCCTCCGCAAAATGGTGGGCGCCCGCCCGCGTCTTAGGATTATCTCTTACAGACTTTATTCTCTTGTTGAAGGACACATACCACGCTACTATTGGTAAGTATAATCCAGAGACAGATTATCTTGATATTAAATGGAAGAAGTATAGCGACATGCACAAATATGTGCTTTATGTCAACAAGGTAGCAAGAAATAAAAACTTCTTGGTCTAAAGTATTAAATTGATTTATTCTCTTTTTCAAAAGACATAAAGAGACCAGAACTATAAGGTCTTTAATTTTGAAAGGAGAAAATAATTATGGCATATACTGTTTTGAAAAAGGAAGGTCAGAAGGGTAATATTGTTCACTTCTTAGCTGACACAACCGCTGACTATGCCTTTATTGTAGATGAATGCGATCCAGGCAGCACTATCATGGTATTAGATGAGCCAGAAGCAAAAGGTCCAGATACTTATATGAAAGCTCCATCTGGTAAATGGATTCATATAGATGGCCAGGGCGATAAAGGGCTTCCAGTTAATAATGCTGTCGTCAAGATTCCCGCAGCTGATGTAATGAGAGGTGGGCTAAAAGTTGGCGATATGCAGAGTAATGTACAGGTTTATGAGAGTGGTCTTGTAACTGGCACTGTTCACGCGGTAACTGGTAATACCTTATATAAAGGTACTCCTAATGGACACTTCTTAAACCTTGATATTCCTACGCCAGAAGGTACAGATGTAAAATTAACCATTAAGACAAATGGTACTAGCGATACTGAAAAGAAGGATCAAACTCCTGATGGCTCTCTATCCATTCGTCTTGAAAACCTAGATGAAAAGAAAGCGGATACTGTAACTATTGAGTTTAAGGATAGTGAGACTTCAGTAGGCTCTTATACCTTTAACCTATCTCAAATTAAGAGAGACTAATAGGAGGTAGATGTTATGGCTTATAGTATCTTAAAGAAAGATGGTAAGGCTGGGAATATTATTCATTTCCTAGCTGATTCCGCGGACGATTATCCTTTCATCATTGATGTCTGTGATCCAGGTAGTACAATTACTATTCCGCAGAAAGGCAGCAAGATTATTTATGTAAAAGCACCATCTGGTCAGTGGGTTTGCGTAGAAGGAGAAGGTGAAGCTTTCCCAGCCAATGACGCAGAAGTTATCGTTCCAGAAGATGACTTTGTTGTCAGCGGAACTGATAGACCTATCAGTGAGTTCCAATCTGATATACGTGTATATCCGACAGGTTTAACAACTGGTACTTCTCACTACGCTAAGAATAACGCTCTTTATGGCACAGGCGATGAAGCAAATGGCCACTTTATTGCTTTTGTTCTTCCGAAGCCTGAAGGCGCGCAGAAAGTTAAGTTAGGATTATCTGGTGAAGGCGCAGCTATTGATATTCCAGATGATGATACTTATATGTTTAGACTAGATGAAGCAAGAAAGAATGGTAAGCATACTGCAACAGTAACCTTCTCTGAGAATGGTGGAGATCCTGCTATTGCATCTTTTGCTTTCAATGTATCTAAGGTAGTTTTTGATTAAACGCGGAGGTGACAATTATGGCTTATAGCGTTTTATCAAAAGAAGGTCAGCAAGGAGGCATCATACACTTCCTTGCTGATACAGATAAAGATATTATATTTATAATTGATGACTGTAACGCAGGTAGCACCATTAGTGTTTTGAAAGAAAAGCCGCATACTTATATGAAAGCACCTAGCGGAAAGTGGATTTTAGTTAATGGCGATAGCGATTATCAAGTTCCATTCAATAACGCGGAGGTCGAAGTACCTAAAGCAGATGCTAAGTTTAGTGATAAGACCGCGGCGGACCTTCAAGAGAACATGGTCTTTTATAAAACTGGTTTGGTCACTGGTACACTTAAGAAATCTACCTATCCAGCTATTTATACAGAAGAAGATAAAAAGAACGAGCAAGATGGCGACACAGGTCACTTCTTCTGTGCTAACTTAAAGACTCCGCCAAAAGCTACAGAGTATAATATGGTTCTCAATGAAGAGACCACTGTGAAGGTTAAGCCTGTTGATGACTGGGTTATGGTTTGTATGGAGCATATCCAAGTAAAGGATAAGACCAAGACTGTTAGAATTACATACGATAGCGGAGAGTCTTTTACTTTTAACTTAGATCATGTTGATTTAGAATGACGCGGGAACGCGGATATATGACGTCACGGGGCTAGTTTACTAGCCCTTCAGGGACCTTGGCCTAATTGGTTAAGGCATCTGGCTCATAACCAGACGATTCTGGGTTCGAGTCCCAGGGGTCCCACTCATAGGGAGGTGTTGATATGGGTAAATCTTATAAAAAGAATCCTTATATCACCCAAGAAAAAGAAAATACTAAATTGCTTAACAGAAGAATAAGGTATGCGAAGCTCTATGAGTTTAATACTCCTGGGTCTTTTAAGCGTTTTTTCTCTAATTGGGGATACAAGAGTCTATGGACGAAAGAAGATGCAATTGCTTCGTATCTCAAACATCCTGAAAGATATGAAAAGAGTTTTCCCACGCTTGAAGATTGGCTTGAATACTGGCGGAGATGTGCTTATAGAAAATAGCGTTTGGGCAAAGTTGATTAATTGATTTTAACAAAAATTTTTGATATAATATTTATATGATAAGAAAGGAAAGATGAACAAACGGATCGTAGTAATCTTTCTGTAAATTTTTTCAGACCAGGATCCTCGTCCCTAGCGTGATAGCCTTGAGCTTCGCGCCAAGGCCGCCATGCGGAAAGGCTGTTAGGAAAAATACTTATCATTTGATTTTAAAAAAAATTTTTGTTATAATATATGTATAAGAAATAAAGAGGAGAAAACGTATGAAGTCTTATTTTGTTGTGACTTTTGGTTGGGAAGGTCTTGCTAAAAGGCATAAGATGGTAGTCAAGTACTCCGATGATTTAAAGCTTTGGTTCTGCTATGATGAAACAACCGAGACATACAGAGGTCCCATGTTTCACTCTTATAACGAACTGTATGACTGGATTAGTGACTATACATTAATTCAAGAAGCTGGGTAAAAATGCTTCATTGATTTTTTAAAAATTTTATGATATAATATATTTATAAGATGAAAGAGTAAATAAAAAACATTTACTCTCATAGACACCTTTACAGCAAACACATTTTCACCCCTTTCAGAAAATGATGAATAATTAAGGAGGAAGTGGGATTCCCACATCCAGCAGGCGGTAGATTGAGTTGTTGAGTCACTTTGTATCCGCTGGTTTTACTTACTTACTAACTACTCACGGGTGTCTAGTGACTCCTGACCTGGCTATGGTGTAATGGCTACGAAGAAAAGTACAATGGGAGTAAGGAGGAATATACCAGTGAATACTCCTTAAAATCTTGGGATGTAGTTCAGTTGGTTGAGAATGTCGCTCTGATAAGGCGAAGATCTTGGGTTCAAGTCCCGACGTCCCAACTAAGGAAGATGCGGTCCCTCTCATCCTATGGCAAAAACAGATGCGGGACATATTATATCAAACGGTAGTTTAATAGGTTAGAACAACTTTGAGGTTGGTCCTGGTTCGATCCCAGGTCGTGCGATATAAAAACTTTCATTGACTTTTTAAAAAATTTTTGTTATAATATATATGTAATCGGAAAAGCAAAGAATCATCTGAAGGTTCGGCGGTGACGTTCTGCCCTAAACGTAAAACCGAGAGTTCGCAGATCTTGATAAAACTGCGGTTTGGCTCCTTCCTCTAACTGGTTTAGGAGGTCTGCCCCTCACGCAGAGAATATGGGTCCGAGTCCCGTAGGAGTCACTAAGGCCCGATGGAGTCCTCACGAGTCCATCCGCACTAAGCAAAGCGTAAAAGTGCTAGAGGATGAGAAGAAAGATTGGAGGGTTCGATTCCCCCGCTGGCAAGTCTGCTGGTCCTGGGTGTGGTAATCTGAAGAATCTCATGAGGTTTTGGATAAAGTAAACTTGGTTGCCGCCTTGTTGAAATTGGATGACCTAATCCTCGTTAGGAGCGGCGGCAACCGCTCTTAAGAGCCACTTCGACTACGTAGGTTAAGTCGCATCTCTCAATAGGAGAGGGATGAAAGTAAGGTGCAAGTCCTTACAGTGGTATTCGTGTCTTTTTAGACACTTTGTCATACCTCTCTTAAAAAAATAAAGGCGGTCTTATGACCGTCACGGTCCCTTCTTCTAAGTGGTCAGGAAGCTAGCCCTTCACGCTAGCAATGTGGGTCCGAACCCCGCAGGGATCATTGAGTACTTATGTACTCATGAGGTGCGCTCTTGACACCTAAAACAGAGCTGCTTTGTTGGTTTATAAGCCAAAATCAACCTCTAGCGGGAGTTCCGTAAGGTCTTTGGTCTTGTCACCGTTTAATTCCAAGACTGCGCTACTGGGTAATGGGATCCCGAAAACCGCGGGCGCTGCTAAAAACTGCGGAGATGTAGATACCAGTGCTACATAAACTTTGCTTGATATTCAGTTCACGTATCATAACAGATACGTAGGAATATTTGTCTTTCCCTCCGCTTTGCAGTTTTGGTAGTTTCTGTTTTCAAAAACTACCTATATTTTTCTCTATTGATTTTTAATAAAAATTTTGTTATAATATATACATAAGATAAAGAAAGAAAGATTTTGGCTGTGTCGTATATAGGTTAATACGTCAGATCATCTCTGAAGACTGAGGTTCAATTCCTCACATGGCTATTTACCGGTTTCGAGCAGGGTAGCTCCCCGTCAACCGGAAACCACTTACCATTCGGGATTTACGTTAGTAAGAATGGGAGTCCAAAGTACAAGGACTAAGCAAGAAGAATTTCTTGTGATTTTCTATTAGAACGGTTTAACCATTTGGCTATCTGGGTTCAATTCCCAGAATAGCTACTCGTGGCTCGGCTGTATCCACGTAAAACATGAGCAGTTATTGAGATCTCGACCGCGCACTCGGGCGGTATATAAGCTGACAGGGAGTTTTGATGGGTAAGAAAAATCTCGGAAAATATTGTAAAAATCCATTCGGGATTGTTGACAGAGGTAGCGACTGTCAGTGGCGTCTCGTGATAAAAGCCACGCGTGAAACTCCTTGGGGAAGTTGCAAATTCCTCATGTAGTCCTTGCTCACAAGGCGGTTATGCAACCGACTGAATGCTTCGGGACTGGCAGACTCCATGGTATGCTCGCTTGAGAGTGTCTGCTCGCTTAGTCAGAGCGTATAGGTGACAGCCATATTGTAAGATGGTTATTTACTTACAACGTACTAGCAGATTTTAACTTCCTGTACGTTAAGCAGGTGGAGCATCAGAAGTATGTTTATAAGACTCCGTAGATACAGACCTACGTTAAAAAGGTGTCGCGCGGAACCCGACGCAAGTTCGAAATATCGGGCGGCTGTGATGGTAGCAATAGATAGTCGCGAATATCCCACCCTTCGTACTGTGCGCGAGGTAAAACGAATCCACAGCGTAATAGTATAAACTTCTTAATACGTTAAGTTAAGTGAAGCCAGAAGTACGTTTTCAAGGCTATATGCACATGTGGTGGAATGGCATACACCTGGCACTTAAAATGCCACGGACTTTGGTCCATGCGAGTTCGAGTCTCGCCATGTGTATTGGGAGAGCATAGACTCCTAGACATTCACAGGCTGATATACCCTGCAAAGTATACTCACTTGTCATGAACAGCGCGGTTGGTAGATGAAAATCCATGCAAGAGGAAAGAAGCGTCCCTATCAACTGCGCTCCTCTCTTTGAGCCTGTACCCGAATTGGCATAGGGACTTTTAAACTTAATAAATTCTTTAAAAATTTTGGGTACGATTAACAAATCTTCTTCTTTTAATTTTTAAGTATTTATAGAAAATAAAACAATAAAGGAGAAGATTCGTTATGGCTCAAAGATTAGATATATTAGATCGAAAAGAGGACATTTTAAGATGGATTGAGGAAGGTCAACCTAAGACTTATATATGCAAGGAGTTGCAATGTAAGCAAAGTACCCTTAACAAGTATTTAGAAATTATGGGTATTGAATATAAGGGTGTATCTGGATATAGAACTCCAGAAAGTAGAGAAAAATACAGTAACTATATTGATGCATTAACCTATATTCAAAGAGATAAAAGTGTTAAATCTAATACATTAAAGCAAAAATTATTTAGAGATGGTATAAAAGAATATAAATGTGAGTTATGTGGTTTAAATACATGGTTAGATGGGCCAATTCCTCTGGAACTTCATCATAAAGATGGAAATCACTATAATAATAATTTAGATAACTTACAAATTCTATGCCCTAACTGTCACGCATTACAACCTAATAATAGTGGCAAAGCGGTAAAGATTAAAGTTAAGGAAAAGGAAAAGAAAACAAAGCCTTGCCCTAATTGCGGAAAACCTATTGGGATAAAATCTAGGTTATGCACAGAATGTGTTCATAAAGAACAATATGTTTGCGATCATCCGTCAAGAGAAGAATTAAAGCAGATGATTAGAACTGTTCCTTTTGCCCAAATTGGTAGAAAATATGGAGTAAGTGATAAAGCAATACCAAAATGGTGTATTAGTTATAATCTTCCAAGTAGAAAAAAAGATATAAATGGCATCTCAGACGAAGATTGGGAAAAAATTTAATAGGTAGCTATGCTACCTACCTATCTATGGAGCGGTATCCGAATTTGGCACAGGAGCGTGATTTAGGCTCACGTAGGCTGGATAGGCCGTCTAAGGGTTCGAATCCCTTCCGCTCTACTGGTTTACTGAGGGTTCAAGTTCCTCTCGGCCTACTAAATGTGTGAGGTTTGGAATCCTCTTAACTCAACCGAGCACCGCATTTAAGTACATTTTTCTTGCAAGAAAATTTATTATTAGATGTGTGGCCTTCTCACATACAGCATATAGGACTAGAAGGCATTTACGATATGGTGTAATAGGTAGCACGTTCTCATGTAGGGAGAAAAGTGAAGGTCCGAGTCCTTATATCGTAGTTTGGTGAAAAGATTTCTTGTCAGGGCCGGCTATTAAATTAGCATAACGACCCTGAGTCCTAGGGACAAGAGTTCTGACTAGCCATTTTAGGGCTGTAAGCTAACTTAGTAGAAGCGCATGCCTGAAGAGCAGGAGGACTTGGAGCGTAACCAAGATGGCCCATTAGGCGGACCCATGAACACATGAGCGTATATGTTCGCTAAGAAAGTCCTTATATCAGACAAAAGTAGAACAAAACTGATAGGGTTTGACCTCAGAATCTACTAATGAGGTCAATATTTGACGGGATGGCAGAGCTGGTTTAATGCTCCACACTGCTAACGTGGCGATCCTCACGGGTCCGAAGGTTCGAATCCTTCTCCCGCCGTCTGGACGTAACAGTCCAAGATTATAATAAGGAGCGGCGAAATGAGAAAGAAACAAGTATGTGCGATGTTTCTCTCTACTAGCCTAACCATTATGCACGTTTGCGCGTGCCCTATGACAATTCTAGCTAATGAATGTTATGACGTTACAAGCTTTGAGGAGTTGCAAAATGCAATAATGGAGGCTAATAATGGAGACATCATAAGAATTGTAACAAGAGAACCGCTAGAGATTTCAGATACAATAGATATAGATAAAGAATTAACTATCACTGGCGGAACTCTAACAAGAGCAGAAGACAAAACAATATTTAATGTAACTGGAGATTTAACCCTTGAAAGCATAAAGCTGCAAGGCACAAGAGAAGAGAAGACTTGGACACATTCACCAGTAATTTGCGAAGGTAATCTAACATTGGAAGACAATGTTACGATTACTAATTTTATAGCAAGGCGCGGCGGTGGGTTATACGTCGCGGGCGGTGGTGATGTAGTTCTTAACCAAGGTTCAAGAATTATTAATAACGAGGTCCATGCAATCGATCGCTATAACATAAGCGATTCCGCGGTTGGTGGAGGTATTTTTATCGACTCAGGCGGCTCAGTGGAGTTAGAAGGCGGTATTATTGATGGTAATAAAGCTACTGTCGAGAATGCTTATGATCAGGTTGCGATAGGCGGCGGTGTTGCTATCAAAGAAGGCGGACGCTTCGTTATGAATGGCGGCTATATTACAAACAATAGCGTCAGTGGATATTATGGAACTGCGGAAGGCGGCGGTATTGCCGCGGGAAGCGACCACTACTATCCATCATTCGAGGGTCTTGGTACTGTAAGTTCAGATGACTTACAACTTAACGCTGGAACCATAGCGTCTAATAGCGCAGTCCGCGGAGGTGGTATTTATTATCACTCTGGCGATACTTTATATCTTGCGGACGCCGCTATAACCGACAATGAAGCTAGGTTCGGCGGAGGTATCTGGTATTGCCAAGTAGGTTATGGGCAGCTGGGTACGTCGCTTCACTTAGGCGGCAACCGCGCGTCTCGATATGGTGATGACCTATACTCTGCCAATCCTTTTGGTATGTTTGATGGTTATGACTGTGCTTTTGAGATGTCGCTGCCAGATACGACAACGTGGTATGACGATTATACCAATAACAAAATAGAAGACATAAATAGATATTTGTATGGCTACGCCATGATATGGTACTGGGGCGTAGCTGATGAAAACTTTACAACATGGCTTGATGAAAACTCTGATCTCAACTTTCCCCTTGATAGGGAATGGGAGGATCTAGCGCTGAAAGCTGAGAATGGCGTGGACAGTTGGTCACACGCGTTACAAATCAAGAACAATGTGGCGTCACAAGAAGGCGGTGGCATTGCTTGTAACGGTAGACTAGAAGCGCCAGATAAGGAAGTTCCGCCTCCTCCACCTCCGCCAGCTACTCCAAGTGAGCCTGAGAAGGAAACAGAGCCAGATATTCCAGTATCTACACCTAGTGAACCTGAAAGAGAAACAAGTACTGAAGAGACTACTGCACCTAGCACCGAGGAAACTACTGAAGAAGAAACTACTCCACCAACAGAAACAAGTAGTGAGGAATATACCGAACCTAGTATTGAGAAAGAAACCACACCTGCGGAGACAGTTCCTGAAGAGCCAGAGACTCCGCCAGATGAGACAACGCCTGAACCTGTGACTCCCACAGAGCCGCAGCCCGCGCCTCCAATTGAGTATTTCCCAGATGAGCAAGTTCCATTAGGTAGTTTTGAAGCATTCGAGGATGAGGAAGTTCCACTCGCACCTTGGGAAGCACCTAGAACAAGTGATACTAATAAGGCTGCACAAGCTGGTTTCATAGCTTTGCTTGCTCTTGCTTCAATGACTCTGTTTGGTCATGAGATACGTAAACACAAAGATGATTAATTGATTTTTAATAAATTTTTTGTTATAATATATGTATAAGATAAAGAAAGAGTAAAAGGAGAAAAACAAAATGTATAAATTCTACGTGACGGACAATAAGGTGATTTGTGTAACTACATATGCTGGCAAGACTGTGCGGGGCGTCGCTAAGTGTGATCCTAGAGATACTTTTGATGAAGAGTTTGGTAAGTCTCTTGCAAAGGCGAGAGCTGACTTTAAGGTAGCTAATAAGCGATATGATAGAGCTATGGCTAAGCTGGATGAAGCTAGAGCCGCGAGTCGTAAAGCATATGATCGGGAAGAGGATATGTGGAACTATTTAGAAAGTGCGGAAGCGGAGTATAACAGAGCCTTAGAAATTATGGAAGCATATGATAATACTTAAGCGGTCTTATGACCGCGAGTGGAGGTGTAAGCCTAATTGGTAAGGCAGCGGTCTTGAAAACCGCTAGTAACCGCGATGAGCGGCGTCAGAGTTCAAGTCTCTGCGCCTCCGTTCAACCAAAGAAAAATATTTGATTTTTAAAAAATTTTATGATATAATATATACATAAGATAAAGAGAGAGAGTAAATGCTTTGCATTTACTCTACAACGGGAGAGATGTGCGGAGTCACGTTTCTTAGGCACGTACAGCAAATATACTTTAAGCTTATTAAAAGTATTTTGTCGTTGGTTCGATTCCAACTTTTTCTTAATTGAAAAGTAGCTCAGATGGGAGAGCAATACTCAAAGTTTTTTGTGCCTAGTAAATATTAAAAGGAGGAAATGACTATGGAGCGTTATGCAATTTTGGCTTGTGAAGCAATGTACGGTGGTTCTAATGGTATTTACACAACTAGGATCTTTGAGGGATCTAGACATGATGCAGAAGAACTTGCAACGCAGCTAAGTTTAGATGTAATGGATAGTTATTTCTTCTTCTATGATGAATTTTCTGAAGCAGCAAGAGAACAGGGATATGAAGAGAACTCAGATGAGTTTGATGACTATGTCATAAGTTGCTATGAAGAGAATATTGAGTATCGCATTGGAAAGATTAGAAGCGATGTTACCCTAACTTCTAATGAATTAGAAGAACTACTTGAAAATGATTGGGAAGAGTTCTTTGAAAAGTATTGTATATTATAAATAATTAAATAAGGCGGTCACAGCAAAATTCAAGATTAAGCATAGATATTTTGGAATCTAAAAAGCTAAATTTAACCGCCTTGATCTAGGGGAGTGAGCCAATTAGGTAGGCGGCCTGCTTTGGGAGCAGGACATTTTCGTGCGGGTTCGAGTCCCGTCTCCCCTACTTGCGGGTGAGTGAAACGGAATTATCATGCCAGTCTCATAAACTGAGCGATACAGGGTTCGACTCCCTTTGACCCGCTACTCAACAATCCCCATCTTGGACGCCTGGGGTGGAACCTGGGTAGGGCGGCAACCTAAGGGAATAATAGCCACAAAACCAAGAGATAGAGTGTTATTAGTAGAAGCGAACCCACCTCAATGAGAACCTGCCGTCGCAAGCTGAAGGGTTCCATAAAAGACGTTAATTGCGACTAGGCTTCTACAACGGCGCATGCCCCAGGGAAGAGACCTTGTTTACCATCAAACTGTAGCAATCAAATGGGAACACTTCTATCTCTTGTTTTTGTTTTTCGCGCGTGTAACTCAGTTGGTAGAGTAACTGGCTTTTAACCAGTAAGGCGTGGGATCGTGCCCCACCGCGCGCATTAGCGAGGGCCAGAGGTCTGTGGCCGAAATCAACACAGGAGAATCTGGTGATGTTACTAAACCTATTCGGAAGATGGCGCTTAGGTCGGCATAAGTGTTGTTGGAACAATAGTAAGAGTAACAAAGAGTCTATCTGCGGGTGCAAATCCCATCCCTTGCATTAAGGCGCTACGTTAGTAGCTGCCCCTTGGTTTTTTAAAAATTTTATGATATAATATTTATATGATGATGAAGAAAATAAACCAGGGAGAACGCATAGCAAGGGCTACTTCAGAAACTCTTGGATGGTCTCGCCACCTTGCTTGTATAAGAGACTTGAGAAGAGATACTGCTTTACTGGTGTACAGTACGTCATCACCATCTTGGAAAATGCTTGCATTTTCCAAAGACTCATACAGCAAATTTATTATTTTTCTCGGAACCACATTTATTCTCCAAGGAAGGTATGAGTCTTGATAATGGGGTGTAATACAACGGTAGTATAGAGGTCTTTGACACCTAAAACCCAGGTCCGACCCCTGGCACCCCAGCTTAGATGCAGTACAGCAATACTTCTAGGTAAATAAAAATTCTGCAAAAATTTTTTATACGGTTCGAATCCGTAGAAAGAACCTGCATCTAGTTTATTGGTGATTAGTGTAATGGTAGCACGCAACTCTCCAAAAGTTGAATTATGGGTTCGATTCCTGTGTCACCTGCTAAACCGCACGGTCGGTCGCCAGACAAAAATCCTAGGGGTGCGGTATATAAGAACAACAGACCTCCAGACACTTAGGGCTGGCTGAGTGTCTATATCCGAAGTTAGTTTTATGTTAGTTAAAACGTAGCAGACGTGCAAATAATTGGTGCAAATCCAATACTTCGGGCTTCTCGTTGGTTGGGAATCAACGAGATTGTTGACATTGCAGCGGTTGGATGTTGCCTGGATAAGGAGCGCGCATCATCTAAAGAGTGAGTCATGACTCTCTGTGCATATAGCGACACAACCAAGAGGTAAGCGAACCAGTCACCTCTCACTACAAGAGACTGAGAAGAACGCGGGCTTCGGTTAATCCCCACATGGACCTAGGACAATGTTTGCTGGTTACAAAAACCTAGGCGTATAGGTATAGTTGGATCAGACACCATAAGAGCGCGGATTTCGCGGGTCCCGTAGTACAAAATACCCACGAGAGCAAGAATAATGTAGCTGGTCGCAAAAAACTTGCTATCTTGAATTGTGGAATCCAAGCGTGTCCTTCTCTGGGCGCAGCGTGACAGCCGCATTTAATAACGATCAAACATGGCGGTCACCATGTGCGATTGTCTGGTTTTCGTGACTGTTCAGTTTGTCAGGGTGGGATGGTTATACCTTCCCTCCTATGTAGGTGTCATTCAGTTGGTTAGGATAGAGGTCTGCAACACCTCGGTCGTGGGTTCAAGTCCCACCGCCTACTTTATGCCGATGTGGCGCAATTGGTAGCGCAATTGACTTGTAATTAATAGGTTGAGAGTTCGAATCTCTCCGTCGGCTCTAAAGCTCATTCAGCAAACATATGCTAAAGTAAACATTAGTAGTCAAATTGGAAAAGACATCAATCTAAGAATTGAAATTTTGGGTTCGAGTCCCAACAAATGTAAACTAAAGAGCTTTGTAATATTGGTTATGTAAATAACCTAATCTATATGATTAAAAGGAGATAAAAGGATGAATACATTGTTAAATAATTTGGAGCAGATGGATAACTTCAAAACTACGGAAAATGGGGCGACCTCGTTTAAGTCGACATTGAACGCGGTCTATGATTTATTTGCACTAGGCGGTGCATATCGTAAACGTAGCGACGAAGATTGTATTCTGCTCTTTAAAAATGCTTTTGAAGAGGATGAGACTCTGGCTTTAAAGTGTTTATTTTACCTCCGTGACGCGAGAGGTGGTCAGGGAGAGCGCAGATTCTTCCGCTTATGTTTCCATTGGCTGGCTCAGAAACACTCTGAAGCCGCAGCCCGCAATATGGCAAATGTGTCAGAGTATGGTCGTTATGATGACCTCTGGTATACTCTGATGGACACGCCGCTTGAGAATGATATGCTTGCATTTGTTAAGCATCAGTTGGCCCTCGATATGGAATGTAAGACTCCGTCGCTTTTAGCAAAGTGGCTCCCAAGCGAAAATGCTAGCTCCGCCACAACAAAGAACTTGGGCAATAGAATCAGACAGTATCTTGGCATGACTCATAAACAGTATCGTAAGACTCTATCTATCCTTCGTGAACGTATCAACGTGCTTGAGAGACTCATGTCAGCTAACAAGTGGAATGAGATCGAATTTGATAAGATTCCGTCAAGGGCAGGTCTGATTTATAAGAACGCGTTCGCCCGCAGAGATATCATCGCCAAGAAGTACGAAACCTTCGCTAAGGACACATCAACCAAGGTCAACGCAGATGTGCTGTATCCATATGAGATTGTGGCTAAGGCTGTTGGCAATCCTTGCTATGCAGGATTCTGGGGCAATTATGCGTTCCCGACTATGACTAGCACAGACCGCGCTATGATTGAGAAGTACTGGAATAATCAGAAGGACTACCTTGATGGTAAGCCTTGTAAGATGATGTGTGTCGTCGATACATCTGGGTCTATGACGGGTTCAGAGGCGGCCGCGCCGATCAATGTTGCTATTTCTCTTGGTATGTATTGCGCTGAGAGACTTGGTGGTCCGTTCAAAAACCGCTACGTTAGCTTCTCTCGTAATCCTCAGTTAATCAAAATTGAGGGTGTTGACTTTGTTGATAAGGTACGTAGAATCTATCAGACTAATGAATGTTCTAACACTGACTTAGTGAAGACATTCAGATTACTGAAGAAAGCCTCTAAGCTGTCCGCGGTAGAGGATAGACTGGATACAGTGGTTGTTATCTCTGACATGGAGATCGACCATGGATCATACTTTTACTCTAAGGATGCGGCACTCACTGAGATGCAAAAGATGCGGGAAGAGTGGGAAGCGGAAGGTCTGAAGTTTCCTAACGTTGTCTACTGGAATGTTGACGCTAGACAGAATACATTCCTTGACAAAGGTCCTGGCGTTACGTTTGTTAGTGGGATGTCTCCCTCTATCTTCGAACAAGTATTAACTGGTAAGAGCGGATGGGATCTGTGTTTGGAAAAGCTAATGTCTAAGAGGTACGAGGCGGTTAAATAAATAGACAAATAAAAATAGCGGGTAGCTTAATGCTACCCGTTTTCTTATTTCCCCGCAAGTTCATTTAGCATCTTCCATTCATCTTCAGGGATGATTTTTAATGCCCACTCTTCGGGAATATCAATCTTATATCTATCTAAACTACCATGCTTTCGGTAGTACCTGTTCCAAAAATATATATTAGCAAGCGCGCGCGATTGGTGCATGACGCATATATGTGTGACTCTCTTATTTGGTGTTCCATTCTCTTGATAGCAAAGCCCGCTACACCATCCGCATCCATTAGCGATAGGACAATAGAAACACTTATCTGTGGACTGACTTCTACGCGTAATAGCGTTTAACTCTGCAACTATCTTCTTTTCTTCATCTGTTGTAATAAGACCTCGATCGACATCACCTAAATAAAGCGGCGGTGCGTCGTTACCAAGAGACGAAGGTAGAAAACGTATACAAGTTGAGTAATGACCAGTGGGATCAACACAAAGCATTTTACCCGTGCCGCCGCAGAAGTTACTATTATCATCTTCAGTCATTGGATGACCAACTGTTTCTTCAAACAATGCCACCCATACACTATCTTCTTTATCATTATCCATAAGATAATCTGTAAAACGCTTTAACTCGTAATACATTATTCTAGCATGTTCTTCTGTCCAGCCTTTTTCGTATACACAATTAGCGTGAATGTTAGTATACCCTAAGCTTAACATATGTGTTAAAGCATCATAGACATACATAACATTACCTGGAGCAATAGTAATCTTAGTTCCTAAATAATTACCGCGTTTCATCCAATCTTTTGCTGCGGTGACCGCAATATCATACGAAGGAGAGCCATCTGGGAATACTCTGCAAGAATCGTGGAGTTCTTTATTTCCATCAATAGTGATACTAAATGATATTTGATCTTTAAACTTATTCAGTATCTTTTGTACTTGCGGAGTATTATATAATATCCCATTAGAGCAAATTGAGAAGGAGTGGCGCTCCGCCCATGGATGACAGAGACGTCTGGCTTCACGACAAAAATAAGTCATAATATTATAAATTAAGTCTGCTTGCAAAAAAGGTTCGCCGCCAATAAACTCTATAATAATACCTGGTGATACAACAGGGTTAATGTAGCTATTGTTTTCAGGAGTCGCAGAAAGTAGCATGTCTACTGCTTTCTTAGCGGTATCAAAAGACATAACTTTCTTAGTCTTATGCCCCTGATAACAGTACTTACATTGAAGGTTACAGTCTTCAGTTACTTGGAATGTAAATGTTCTTGACAGCGGATATGTGCCATCTGGAAGCTGTTGATGCAACTCTGGATAGAGACGACACATCATATCTTGCCACTGTTCTTCTTTTATTCTTTTACGCCCATCCATTTACATCACCTTAAATGTCATTTCGCAGCTATTATAGTCTAGGTTCCATTTTACTGGCTTACCTTCTAACTCTTTTGGTTTATATTCTCGCTCAATTTTTGACTTAAGTTCATCAAACGCATACTGCGCCTGCGCCATTTTTTTCTCATAAGCGGCAAAGATCTCGCTATCAAGAAACGCGGTATTATCATCAAACTGATGATCCTCAATAAGTCCCATAATCACATTGCGTTTCTGATGATACTCAAGACCTGCCTTTTGCACTAGATCCCTTACTTCCTCAGGGATAGTTACTTTATATTCTTTCATATATATATTTATCTCCTTGAAAAATTAATAATATGATATTGTTTTACCTTGTGCGGTACCAAAGCATTGATTAGAACAGCTGTCTCTACAATTAGAATTACAGTTATTAGAACAAGAGCCAGAGCATGCCCCGTCACAGCCATCGCAATCATTGTCACAGCTACCATCACAGCCACTGCCACAACCGCGACAACCATTACATCCATGGCAGCCGTTTTGACATGAACCGCCACAACTACTACAACCATTACAACCATCACAGCTGGTGCAACCGAACTCACATCCACTTCCACAATTTGAGTCACAGCCACCACACCCTGAACAGGTGCCTTCACAGCCTCCAGTACATGCACTGCATCCTCCGCAACCGTTACAACCTTCGCAAAAGCTATCACAACCTCCGCTACAACCTCCGCTACAACTACCGCAGCCGCTACAACTACTGCACCCAGTGCAACCGCCGCTGCATCCAGATACACATAGTCCTGTACATGCACTTCGGCATGATGAAGTAGTTGTTTCTTTTGATAGCTTCGTGACTTCATTGATCAATGTTCCGCTATAACCAGTTGGTATTCTTTGTCCTTTAACAGCATTAACTAAGTTATCATAATCTTTTATTATAAGCAGTAAATTGCCAGTCGCTTGCCCTTGAGTAGCAAGAATTGGTTGCCCTTTAACCGCGGAAGAGTAGGTTCCTAATTTACTTGATAAGTTTCGACGCTTAAATTCTGTCTCTATTGCTGCGCGAAGGGCGTTTATTTCTGCTGCCGTTATCATTGCCATATTAAATCACCCCCAAACAATAGTATATGGATTAATAGTTATATTAGCACCAACTATTTTACCTGCGGTTTGCAGTGTTTGAGTTGAGGTAGTGGGTGTTACAGTAGTAGTGCCAGAATATGTGGCTAGAGTGCCTGTAATTGCAGCTCCACTAGCGTTACTGAATGTCTTACCAGCGCGCACATCACCAGCCGCCGCGTTTCCCTCGCCAGTATAAGTCCCAGTAGCATCAAAAATTTTCACGCCATGCTTAATATTAGCTGCTGTTAAATTACTACTACCTACAACTGTAATATCACCAGTTGCATACTGACCTTCACTTATTGCTGTTTGGGTTGTAGTATTAGGAGTTATAGTTTTACCTGGAACATCAGTCATAGTTGGACCTGCAACAGTTCCAGTTCCATCATGATAGCCCTTTGGTATTGTAATTGAATCATTCCGCCCTACTGAACTACTCCATCCAGAATTGTTGGGCATTGTTCCAGTCCCTATTTCATCGTCCGTGTCAGAGGTAACAACAGTTGTTCCCTCTAGTACATTATCAAGTGTAGCTGTTAACTCATCAGAGCTAACTCCGCCACCACTTCCGCCAGGTGAAATAATTAATTTTCCCATATCCTCAACTCCTAACGGTTCTTAAAATAACAGTGAAATCACTCTTTGGCTTCTTAAAGGCAGTAAAAGTAATTTGATTCATAACAACAGCATCCTCACTACCATTAGTCATCAGACATCCTATTGCTTTGTTTCTAGCTTTTACTTCATCTAATCCTAGTCCTGTTGGTGGAATATATAACCCAATTACTTCAGCATCCATACCTGGCTCTAGACCAGGTACAGTTACTTTGTTTTTATATGGGTATGTATCATTCCATCCAGTCAGAGGGATTTCAACTTGATATATTTCTTCTTCTTTATATTCTAATTTATTAAGTCTTTCATTTACTTGAGAAAGATCATCTCCACTTGATGAATAAACACGACTCATATTTATTCCTCCAATTTTATTTTTATATTATAATATAAAAATGAGTAAAAGGAGTTAATAAAGTTTGACCAAGATTAATTTATTGCAGTGGTTGGCGGCCACTACAGGCGTTTCCGCAACCAGGACCAGATCCTTATAGGTTCCGGCGGTCAGGCCGGCTCCATTCTGGATCTATACCTCTTTCAGGTTCTCCTGCGTGAACTTATCCCAGGTCCCCACCATTGCCACACGGTCAGCTGACTTTACCTGCAGCGCGCCCATGGAAGCGCCGGCTTCCAGCTCAATGACCGTCCCATCTTTTAAGATCATTTTATCTTTGTTCATCTTTTTCTCCTTTCTATGCCCCTTTGGGGCTGGTTTACATGTGACATTTTGCAGGTCGATATTTCGTTTTTAGGCCGCTAAACAGCGATTTGGGAAATTTTGCGACAAATTACAATCCGTCAAGCATAGTAAAACTTACTCAATTATGGTTGGTCGCAGGCGTCCATACACCCACCGGGGAATCTGGCATATGCCTGGCTTATAAATATGATGCTAGCCTCAGTCCCCGTCTTGTTACGCTAGGTAATTCAGAAAATATGCGTGCTGCCACAAACAATGGTGGGACGGTTCAATGGCAATACAAAAATAGTGCCATAGACGTTCAAACTGCGGGAATAAAGTTATATTAATGCGATTTATGACGTGATATGTATGCCATGTATGCGCAAAGCGTTTGACATAGGCTTGCTCGTTAGATAATACACTGAAATTTCGCCATTACTACCGACTTTACACTGAACAGGTTCATATGGATTCTTATTATCCAAAGCAAGCATATCATAGGTAAATAGCGGCCTATATCCAGTCGGCAAAGTGCCAAGCGCCACCCATTGATTTTGATTTGCAAATGCTCCTTCCTGGGAAACAAAATAAAATTCGACAACATGGCCTATCTTATATAAATGGTTGGTGGTGGCCTTCCAGCCGTCTGCCATAGTAATTTTCCCAGTTGTCTTGCTGTTTAGCGTACTAATCGCGTTGGCATTTGCGGTTATTTGAGATTGAAGAGAGGCAGGATCACATACTATCCATCCGCTCCACGGTGCAGCATTTGTCATAAGATTACTCCATACTCTATTTCTACCAAATTCCATACAGAATATTCGGCGAAAAGAAGACTGAGCATGCGTCATAGCTATACAATAGTAATTTTCAGAGTTAGTCGGAACATTCTGAACACCAGATGGCGCATATATATTAAAAAATCTCCATTCATTTCGACCCATTCCTTCAAAACATCTTTCAAGAAAATCGTCTCCTGCCTTTAAATTTATCCTTCCTGGGTCCTCAGTATCCTTTACAAACATTTTAAATATTTGATGGAACAACGCACTTGTTGGTACTTTATTAATGTCATCAACATCCACATTACTTATCTGACTACGCTCGACTAACTTAGTAGCAACACGATCTGCAATCGCATCCAGCAGTTTCTGCGTCGTTGGAGATTCACCATCAAGTAAACTCAACAATCCCTGTGTATCAACCGCAGGTAGCTTGCTAGCATCATCTAACCCAATGTTCTCTTTGCTAATACTAACCTCGCCAACTCTAAACTCTTCTTCAGCTTCACCTTTAACACCAGTAACCATAACAGGAGCTAACACATCCCACTTACCATCTTTCGTCCAGTAAACATTAGCACCTGCACCATATCTATGTCCAATACCTTCTCTAAAGGTATCATCTGTAACAAAACTATCTGTAATATTGTATGTATAACCCATTCTCTTTTCTTGATTCTGTAGCTCCGCAAAAGGAATACTACCACCAGGTATCAAAACACCATTAAGATCTTGAGATAGCTTATCAAACTTCTCAGATATTTCAACAGTGTTTTCTCCCATAGAAGAATAAACTCTACTCATACTTTATCTCTCCTTATAAATTTCATATTGTATATGAAAAATCAGCAAATCTCATTAAATAGTTTTGCCCATTGATTTTTAATAAAAATTTTGATATAATATATGTATAAAGATAAGGAGAAATGATTTAATGACTAAGCAAGAGATTATGAACAGAGTAAATACTCACTTAGAGTATGCAAAGAAGGAGATTGGTTTCACTGATGACCAATTCGTTGGCATCTTTGTTTATGGCTCAACCAACTATGGAACCGCAACAGAAGACAGCGATATAGATACTAAGCTTATCATTCTTCCTACTTTTGAAGATATGTGTCTCAATAGACAGCCAGTATCTAAAGAGTTACACGTAGAAGACGAACATTGTGAAGTCAAGGACCTCCGCCTCATGCGGGAGATGTGGATGAAGCAGAACATTAACTTTGTAGAAGTTCTCTTCACTGACTATTGTATTATCAATCCTAAGTACAAAGAACTGTTTGATAAATATTTTGTTGACAAGAGAGAAGCAATTGCACATGGTAATCCATATAAGGCGGTTTCCAGTATCTCTGGGCAGGCTATGTCTGGAGTGCTAAGACTTGCTACTCCTAAAACTGTATATAATGCCTGGAGGTTATATTACTTCTTATCTGACTATGTTGAGGGTGTCTCTTATGAGAAATGTCTGAAACAGACAGGCAAGAGGAAAGAACAGTTGATGCGTATTAAGCGCGGTAGCTTCACCCCTGAGGAAGCTAGTGACATCGCGGAACTTTTATTAAAATTTAAAGAAAGATATGAGTTTTTATTGTTTGAAGAATCTGAAAGTGCGGCGGCCGCCTTTGAGACACTTAATACCGGAGTTATTGAAATCATCAAAGCTTCTCTTAATGAGTTTTGCCCAAACGCGCCTACTAAATCAACCTTCATGAGTAAACTAACAAACGCAGAAGAGCGCGCATACTACGCAATCGTAAACACCATTGGGAGTGAGGGTAATGTGACAGTAAGCAAGCTTGTTGACTCCACTAACATCAGCCGCCCCGTGTACAATAACCTTTTCAACAAATTAAAAGAAAACAATATTGCAACAGTAACAAACATGGGTGTAAAAGGTATGTATATCAAAATCACCCAGCCAGAATTAAGAGCGGAGGCAGAAGAGCTATGAAAAGAGTAGTTATCAGTTTTATTAGTATCTTAGCTATTGTTGGGATCATTCTCAATATGCCTATTCCAAGGCGGTATGTAGGCAGCTACAAGATTGCGGGCGATCCTAATGCAGAGAGGAGAATCATCAAATGAAAGAAGTGGTTATCAACATGACGGTAGTTGGGACAATCTACTTAGATGATGATGATGAAGACGTCAAGAAGGAAGTAAATAGGGTTGCTAATGATGTTAATAATAGATTACCCATAAGTTTAAGAATAGAAGACACAGATTTTGAAGTATGGCAGGAGGACTAAATGATGATTAATTTAATGTACTTTGCAGTAGGTTGGGCGTTTGGTTTATTATATGCGGAGATGATTAATAAAGATGGGCGGAGGTGAGGACGCAATGGCTCCAGAGATATATATTATGGGCGACATCCATGGTAGTTTTAAGCCAGTCCGAGACTTTATTGACCGGAACCCGCGAGTCAAGAGTCTCAAAGAAAAACCTGTGTTAATCCTTCTTGGTGACTCAGGTATTAACTTTTTCTTAAATCATCGAGATACCGAGTTAAAGAAAACACTAAGCAAGTATCCTTTAAAGTATTTTGTGATACGCGGGAACCACGATCAAAGACCCACTATCCTAGCTAAAGAACGTCCAGACGAGTGGACTACTGAGTTGTTCTTTGGTAATTTTGTATTGGTAGAGAAGGCGTATCCTAACATTAAATATGCTAAGGATATTGTAGATATGTACTTTATTCCTTTTAAAGATAGAGACTTGTCTACATTAGTTATCCCAGGCGCATACTCAGTTGACAAGTTTTATAGACTCCAGAAAGGTTGGCCTTGGTATCCAGAGGAGCAGCTTTCTGAGGAAGAAATGGAAGATGGCTTAGAACTACTCAGTGCAGCTAATTGGAAATGTGACTTAGTGCTATCTCATACTTGTCCAATGATATATGAACCAACAGACTTGTTTCTTCCTACTATTGACCAGTCTATGGTTGATAGGACAATGGAGCGGTATCTAGGTCGTATTGAGTCTAAGCTAGACTATAAGCTGTGGTGCTGGGGCCACTTTCATGATCGCCGCGTCTATCCAGAACATGATGGCAGACGGATAGTGATGGTTTATAATGACCTAGCTTTAGACTTAAATCAAGCAATGAATGATGGTAAGTATGTATGGGTATAGAAGGGAGAGATAATTATGATTATTAATGGTGCGCGGGAGCTCGCTTATGTTGTAAAAGTAGACTCTGTGGCTGCCATTGAGGGGGCCGACCGCGTTGAGTTAGCTATGGTTGGCGGGTGGTCGGTTATGGTACGCAAGGGCCAGTTCAAAGCTGGAGATTATGCGGTCTATTTTGAGATCGACTCTAAAGTACCTGAGACTGAGCCGTTTATGTTTATGGCTCCAAAGCATTTTAAAGTAAAGATCCAGCGATATTTCAAAGGCACCGTGTATTCAGAAGGCTTACTTATGTCTTTTGATGACTTTGTTGGTGAAGATGGTACTGTGCCACCTTGGGTTATTTCTATTGAGTCAAGAATAGACCAAGGTAAGCCAGTAGAGCATGAGGGTCTTACCGAGGTAATTGGTGTAACTTATGTAGAGGCCGAGGATAACAAGAGAAAGGCTAGCACACCAGATAAATATAAGTTAATGGCTCAGCGGAAGCCTAGCATCTTCAAAAAGCCTTGGGCGCGTTGGATGATGAAGCGGGCATGGGGCCGTAAGGTAATGTTCTTCTTATTTGGTAAAAAGAAAGATAAAGCACCTACCGCGTTTCCTACTAAGTTCCAGTACATCCATAAAACTGACGTCGAGAGGGTTGAAAATATGCCATCTATACTCCAGGATAAGTCAATGTATATCCAGACTCAAAAGTGCGATGGCTCAAGCGGTACTTTCATCCTTGAGCGCAGGGGTCGAAAGAAATTTGAGTTTTATGTATGTAGCCGCAACGTCCGCCAGTTAAAACCTGACCAGAAGTGCTTCTATGATGAGAATTATTATTGGCAGGTAGCTATTAAGTATGATATTGAGAACAAACTCAAAGATTACTTAATAAAGCATCCATGGCTTGATTATGTGTGCTGGCAAGGCGAAGTGTGTGGCCCCAAGATCCAAGGCAACCCGCACAACTTAAAGGATCTTCATCTTTTCTGCTTCCATATGATTGACAGTAAGCAAGGTAAATATGACATCAGAGAAGCGAAGCTAATATGGGATCTCTATAATATGGAGTCTGTGCCTATTGTTACCACAGGTTACGTACTTCCAGATACTATGGAAGAGTTAAAGCTTCAGGCAGACGGATACTATGATCCATCAGTATGTGAGGGTAATCAGATCTGTGAGCGCGAAGGTTTTGTATATTACAAAGCAGATAATCCTAATTTCTACTTTAAGAACGTCTCAAGAAAGTATCTGTTAAAAAGAGGGTGAGTAAATACTCATCCTTTATTTTTTTAAAAAATTATGATATAATAGTATTATCAAAAGGAAAGAAAGAAGGAATAAATTATGGGACGCAAGACAGATTATCGTAGAGAGTTTACAATCAGTGATTTCTTTTGCACAGAGTGCGGCAGGCGAGGGTTGAGTTGCGGACGCCGCGTTGGTAGTCAGAGAGAAGCAGGTCATTTAAAGAAACTTTATTGTATGTATTGCGGGAAGGAGACAAACCACGCGGAAGTCCGTCCTTATGGCGCCTATAACGTAGAAGATTTTGAGGAAGAATTTAGATTAGGAAGATTTGTGGATGGACAAAAGATTCCCATAGCTGAGTTGATGAGCTGCTCTAAGAGAGATTGTGAATATAATAAGGATGGCAGATGTTGGAACTCAAACCATTCTTTTGATTGTGGACATAGACCAAAGGAGGTATAATAAATGAAAAGAGTGACAACTTATGAATTTACTGATATGGATATTGAAGTATTAAAAGAAGCGATTCACAACTCATGCAATGGATGCGAATCAATTTGTGTAGACTGTGGAAAATACAGAAGATATAAAATGGCAATTGCTAAAGCTGAACAAGAAGGTATGAGAGATATAATTAAAAGCCTTGAAGTGATTGACGAAATAAAGAGAGAAATTAATAGAAGAAAGAGGACAGCTCAAAACATTTTTAATGAGCTGCCGCGAGAAGTTCAGGAACTATATCTTAAAGAAAGGCAAGATAAGAATGAGTAAATTAATCATGTTAATGGGAGCGCCAGGTTCAGGTAAAAGTACTTTTGCCAAGGCCCATATGAAAAAGGACGACGTCTATGTTTCAAGAGATGAGATAAGACTCTCAATGCTCAAGCCTGGTGAAGATTATTTTCTGCATGAGAAAAAAGTATTCAAACTCTTTGTTGCTATGATTAGTAAAGCTTTAGATGAAGGTAAGACTGTGTGGGCGGATGCTACTCATTTGAATTATAATTCTCGCGCTAAACTGCTTATTCCACTGAGCGGCAAGAGAGAACTGAAGGTAGACATTATCTGGATGGAAACTACATTACAGACCTGCCTTAAAAGAAATGATAAGAGGCGCGGGACCTCGTTCTATGTTCCCATTGACGCGGTCTGCGATATGTATCGGAAACTTTCGCGGCCTCAATTTAGAGAAGGTTTTGATAATATTTACATAGTAGAAGAAGATGGTAAGATGCAGCATTATACAAAAAGGAGGTAGATTGGTATGCTAAATATCTGGCTTACTAGCGATACCCATCTAAACCATGCGAAGCCATTCATCTACGAAGCCCGCGGTTTTCGTAGTGTTGAAGAGATGAATGAAGCTATCGTAGAAAGATGGAACAAAGTAGTTGGCCCTGATGATATTGTCTACCACCTTGGAGATGTAATGCTTGGGGATAATGAAGCTGGGTTAAAATTACTTAAGAGTTTGAATGGTCACATTTATATCATACTTGGCAACCATGATAGCACCACGCGCGAGTTCTTATACAAAGATTGTTATAATGTTTATGGTATATCGTTTGGTTATAGAATGAAAGTTGGCAAAATTAGCCTGATGTTGTCTCATTACCCGCAGTTAGTAGCTAATGGAGATGATCCTAAGCCAGTGTACTCTATTCATGGCCATACCCACTCCAAAGACAGATGGAGCGAGGTCCCGCACACTTACAATGTAAATATGGACGCGCATAACTGTACGCCCGTAAATCTTGAAGATATGATAAAAGATATAAAAGAAAGGATGAATAAAAATGGATAAAGCAACAACTGCACTTACTCTTATCGGCGCACTTTTAGTAGGTATTTTAATTATTATTTTCGCGCCAGCTCTTAATTTTGTCTTTGGTTGGGTACTTGGATGGTTTATTACTAAAACCTTTGCGTCGACTTTCATTGATGGCGTCGCGCTCTTAGGTATCCACCTTACAGTAGCCAAGATTCCGCTGTTCTGTGGTATTTTGAGCTGCATCGCTGGCTTCTTTAAGCCAAGCTACCCGCGTTTAATACAGACTCTCAAGAAGACGAAGATTGAGAGTCTTCTTTTTTAATCATGGGTAAGAATGATTAATCTATAAGGTTTATTTTTTATTTATTGTAAATAAGTAGAAAGGATAAACATTCGCTTATGAAGAAATTTCTAGCAGGTATGCTTATAGGAGCCTTCTTGATGCCTCTCGCAGAAGGTGTTGTATCTGTTTGTAATCAAGTTTGTGAGTATTTATGTGTCCGAATAGCACGCAAAAGCTATTACATACATAAAGAAATAGAGGACGATAATGAGAAGGAAACATCTAATGTCGTTGGCTTCCAAGCACCTACAATAACAACAGAAGAGGATGATGAAGAATATGACTAAAGCATATGACACTTGTAGCTTACTAGAGTTACAAGACAAAGCATTTAAATCACAAGAAGTCTTTTACATTAGTATCATTACATTACAAGAGTTAGAGAATATTAAGACTTCTGCCACCAAGGATATGGAGATTAAGTACCGAGCCCGCCATCTGTTACATTTACTGGCGGAGCATCAGGACTGTTATAAGGTCGCTCCATACTACATAACCTACGACCGCGCGATGCAAGACTTCCCGCAACTGATGAAAGACCATAATGACAGCAAAATTATCTACTCACTCTTTTCTCTTGATATAGATGACTTGGTATTTATTACCTCAGATGTCTCTTGCTATATGTTGGCTAAAGAGGTTTTTGGGGAGGAAATGGTAGAATTACTACAACCGCAAGAACAAGATTATTTTGGTTACAGATATATCTCTTCTGAAAATGAAGAAGATATGGCCATGACCTATCTTGCTATTTACGCTGATGATAGCAAAGAAAGAGAATATATCTTACAAGGTGTTTTACCAAATGAGTATGTTCTCATAGAAGGCGAAAAAGGAAAGATAGTTGATAAATATAAGAAGGTAGGAGATACTCTTCAGAAAATACCTTACATTACTTTTGAAAGTAAGATGTTTGGTAAAGTCAAACCAAAAGATGCTTATCAATTATGCGCTATGGATAGTCTCAAGAGCAATAAGATTACAATGTTGCGCGGAGCCGCTGGTACTGGCAAATCATACTTAGCTCTTGGATACTTATTCTCGATCCTGGAGAGAGAACAGATTACCAAAATCATTATCTTCTGTAATACTGTGGCTACCGCGGGCGCCGCTAAGTTAGGGTTTTATCCAGGTTCACGCACGGAGAAGCTGATTGACGCGCAGATAGGTAACTTCCTCTCTAGTAAATTAGGGGACCGCACAGAAGTTGAGAGGCTTATCTCTGATGGTAAGCTAGAACTGCTTCCATTCTCCGACATCCGTGGCTATGATACTACCGGTCTCAACGCAGGAGTTTATATTACTGAAGCGCAAAACCTCGATATTGAACTAATGAGACTAGCTCTTCAGAGAATTGGTGATGATTGTATCTGCATCTTAGATGGCGACACTGCTCACCAAGTTGATTTACCTTTATATTCTGGTAATAATAATGGTATGATGCGGGTATCAGAAGTATTTAGAGGGCAAGATATTTATGGAGAGGTAACTCTTAAGAATATATACCGCTCTAAAGTGGCACAGATAGCCGAACTTATATGACAAAAAGCTGCTTGGGCGGTAGTTGGTCGCAATCTTGATTTAAAAACTGCTTTTGGAAATTTTATAACCAAATTTACATATATATAAGAATCCATGAAACTTCATGGGTTCTTTTTATTACAAGAAAGGAGAAATATTATGGAGATTATCAAAAAAGTTGCAAAACTAATTGATGTAAAATCTTTAGTAACTCTAGCTCTAACTGCTTGCTTTATTTACTTGTCTGCTATTGCAAAAATTAGTGGGGAGCAATTCTTAACAATCTTTACAGTAATTATTAGTTTTTACTTTGGTACACAAAGTATGAAGAATACTACTAATCAAGAGCATAAAGAAGGAGAACTATGAAACAAGAATATTTAGATATTTTAACTAACATTATTGGCGCGGTTGAGTCTGGCGGACAAATTTATGGAAACCGCGATTATAGTTGCTATGCAGGCAAGTTTAAAAATTCTGATAAAGAGTATACCTGCACATTAGGCTGGGCAGCTAATTATGGTAATGAAGCCAAAAAGCTCTGTAATATGATTTTCACGGCAGACCCTGTGGCGTTCAGACAGGCGGATTCCGCGAATATTGAGTCTAGATTAAATAGAGATTGGGTTGCAGAACAATGGGACCCAAGCCCTGCAGAAAAGACCGCGCTTATTGCTATTATAACGACTCCCGCGGGTAAGCAATGTCAGGATAAGCTATTCCAGCAACTAATCGAAGGTTATATTAAACACGCGGAAAACTATGGTGTGACATCCATCCAAGCACAGATGATGTGGTGCGAGATTGAACACCTTGGCGGATTGGGCCCAGTTAAGCGCATCTTTACGCGGGCCGCGCAGCCATATACTCCAGATTCTATCTTTGCTTCTTTACTCTTGGACCAGCAAGATACATCAAGTAGCAATCAAGTTGGAGATAAAAAATTCCAGACCCGCCATGAATGTTGCGTTAGATGGATTAAACAATACGTAACCGAAGAAAAGGAGGTCACTGTTAAAATGAGTAATCCTATAGAAAAGCTTTTAGCTACAGCCGCCGAGGAAGTTGGTTATCTTGAGAAAAAGTCTAATAAAGATCTAGATGACAAGACCGCGAATGCTGGTAGTAATAATTATACAAAATACACAAGAGACATCAAACCTAGCTATCAGCCATGTGAATGGTGTGATATGTTTGTTGATTGGTGTTTCAATAAGACTTTTGGCACTGAGGTAGCCAAGAAGATGACATTCCAGACCGCGGGTTGGTCTTCTTATACACCAGACTCTTCTTCATATTATAAGAATAATGGTCATTGGCATACAACTCCGCAAGCTGGTGATCAAGTATTTTTCCATAATAATGTGAGAATTAGACATACTGGTATTGTAGAGAGAGTTACTGATACTGGTTTCTATACCTACGAAGGAAACACAAGCGATGGTAGTGCGATGATTCCTAATGGCGGTTCTGTATGTCATAAGTTCTACCCATTTAATCACGCTAGTATCGCGGGCTTCGGTAGACCCGACTGGAGTCTAGTCCAAGGAAACAAATATACTAAGGGCTGGAACCGCGATGATAAGGGCTGGTGGTACGTATATGATGATAATGATTCATATTACAAAAACCAGTGGGCTTTGATTGATCACTATTGGTATCTGTTCGATAAAGATGGCTATATGCTGACCGGCTGGCAGAAATGGGATAGTGAGAAGAAAGTCATAGGCGAAGGTGAATGGTATTATCTAAATGAGACAGATAGCTCTGATCAAGGACAGTGCTGGCACGAGACGAAAGAATTTAAAGGTGCTATGGAGCCTTGGTATGTAGCTTAAGTATATAGGCAAGTAGTTTTTTGCTACTTGCCTATTTTTTATTGCTGTAACTAAAGTTTTTAGTAGCGCATTTGACTTTCTTCGAAAATTATTATATAATATAGTTATAAAAGAAAATAACTTAGTTAGGAGCAATAAAATGTATAAAAGAAATGATGTAATTTTGCCAGATGATATTAATGTATCAGAATATTATAGTCCGGAGCTTGAAGGTCTTTCTTTATATATAAAATATCCATTTCACAAGTATTCGAAAGATTTTATTGAATCTATTGTTAATGAGTTTATTAACAATGATCCAGAGGTTGCCGCAGTTTATGTAGATTATGATGGATATACGGAGGTTACTGAAAAATAAATGAAGAAAGAATTTGATGGATTAACTATTGATGTAGATGATTATTTAGTGACTGTTATATATGATAAAAATAAGCATTTTTCTGAGAACTTATTTAATACCGCAAGAAGATTGCTGCATATAGCATTTCCATTGCATGAAATTAGATTTAAGGAAAGGAATAATGAAACAGATAAATAGTTCAGAATTATATATTTATAATAAAGATAACCAGTATTTAGGCTCTGCAGATTTCTCATGTATGTTAGATTGGCCTACTTCTGAGATAATCACATCTAAAAGGAGAAAACAAATGAATATTTATTGTGACGGCGGAGCGTCAATAAAAACGCGCAAGGGTGGCTTTGGAGTGGTAGTTTATGATGAAGAAAATAACTGTGTTATTAATTATCGTTATAAAATGTGCGATCAAACTACCAATAACCGCGAAGAGCTTAAAGCTATTTTAACAGGCTTAATTCTTGCACATGATACATATCCTAACGAAGAGTGCGTTCTTTACTCTGACTCTTCCTATTGTGTTAATATATGCAATGATTGGATTTATCATTGGGCAAGGAATGAATGGAAACTTAAAGGAAAAGAGCAGCAAGTTGAAAATCTTGATTTAATACAACAGATTTATAAAATTCTTACTTCTGAGTTTTTCTTTGTAGATATTAGGAAAGTTAAAGGACATGCTGGTAATATTGGTAATGAGTTGGCAGATGCTCTTGCTCATGGAGAAGACCAATATAAGAAGATTTTAAATAAGTATAATGTTAATGAAGATTTTGAATTTGGACTCAAAACTTTGGAAGAAATACTGTCAGAACTTGACAACAATAAAAAATAATGATATAATATTTTAAGAGAAAAGATAAAACAAAAGGAAGGATAGGTCTAGGTTGAGTAATAATAATACTAATACTAATTTATATAATGATGATTCTATACAAAGCCTTGATCCTCGTAGTTTCACAAGACTTAGAGCTGGTGTATATTGTGGATCTACAGAATATAGTACACAATTACTTATTGAAATAGTATCTAATGCTATTGATGAGTGGTCTATTGGTAATGGAAGTGTTATTAATGTTGATTATAAAGATGATGGAAGCTGTAGAGTAGAAGACTTTGGTCAGGGATTTCCCATTAATGTGATGAGAGATGATGGAGAAACCGTTCTACAAGCTTCTTTTGATGTATTGAATACTTCTGGTAAGTTTACAGATGATGGCGTTTATGAAGGGACAGCACTTGGTCTTAATGGTATAGGCGGAAAGCTTACTAATTTCTTATCACTTTGGTGTGATGTGTATACATATCGAGACGGTAAAAGTGAGCATATTTGCTTTAGAGATGGTATCTTCCAAGCAAGAGAAGTAGGAGAGCAAGGTAAATTTCATACGGGTACTATTGTTGAGTGGAAACCAGATCCTCAGTTCTTTGACAATAGACAAATTGAGGTAGGTAGAATTAAGAAGTTATTCTACGAATGGACTTGTTTGTGTCCCGGGCTAGTAATTAATCTAACTCATAACGGATCGGATCAGGTTACATTCTCATCTAAGCATGGCTTAAATGATCTTGTAGATGATATTGTGAAAGATAATGAGATTATTAAGAATAGGTTAGATATTAGTCATAAAGATGGAAAAAATAAATTAAATTTTGTGTTGACTTATTCAAATAGTTACTCTCTTAATATAGTTCCATACGTGAATACTGGCGAAACAAGCGACGGCCCGCATATTAGGCAGGTTAAGACTATTATCACTAGAGAGTTTAATAAGTTTTATAGAGAGAAGAAGTGGCTGAAAGATAAAGACGCCAATCTTGAAGGTGGAGATATTCAAGAGGGTATGGTTATTGTATTTAATATCACCGCTCCTGGAGTATCTTATGATGCACAAACAAAGTCAAGAGTAGTTAAACTTGATATGACTCCTTTCTCTAGTGTGATAGCCGACGGCGTCCAGACGTGGCTTAATAGTAATGAAAAAGATATCAAAGCTATATTTGATAAAGCTATTAATGCAAGGAAAGCGCGGGACGCGGCTAAGAAAGCTAGAGAGGCAGTCCGAGAGAATCAAAAGAAGAAGAAAGAAAAAGTTCTCAAGTTTGATAGTAAATTAGCAGATTGTTATAGCAAAGATAGAGCTAAATGTGAGATATATATAACTGAGGGTAAGTAACTATTGCCCTAATCCTTTTTACCATTTATCAGTGGGGTCACAGTAATGTGGCTAACGGGGAAGCCTGACCGTTACACATGAATGTCAAAACATGTTTAGGCGAAGGTAATCCCGTGGCAAGATTTTATATCTTTGGACAAACTTCGTAAATTCATATTGAGCCTCCTTCATATTTCTTTGAAAGGAGATAGTGTATATGATAGGAATTTATAAGTATACAAACAATATAAATCATAAAGTTTATATTGGACAAAGTATTAATTTAGAACAAAGAAAAGCGGTCATAAAAGTGCAGCTTTTAATCCAAATGCTAGCGACTACAATTCTCAATTTCATCAAGCAGTAAGAAAATATAGCTGGGAAAATTTTTCATATGAAGTTATTGCAGAAATTTCTAATGAAGAATATTCACAAAAAATGCTAGATGATTTGGAAAAATATTTTATCAACTATTATGATTCATATAAAAACGGCTATAATGCTACTAAAGGTGGAAACGAGGTGGGCAATAGTGTCCACAAAGGAGAAACAAATGGTAGAGCATTGCTAAATAAAGAAGATGTGGAATATATTAGAGAATGTTACAATGAACATATTCCATTTAAAATAATATATGAGCAATATAAAGATAAAATATCTAAAAGAGGATTGCAAAAAATTTGGTGGTTTGAAACTTGGAAGGATATTCATCCAGAATATCATACAGAAGAAAATAAATATTGGCACTCTCATCAAGCTAAAGCAAATGCACCAGAAGTTGCTGCAAATAACAAAAGAAAATTCTCTGCTGAAGAAGTAAGACAAATGAGAGAAGAATATGATAATGGATTAACTCCAAAAGAAGTTTGGTTAAAATATGCTCCTGAATTAGCATGGGGTACTGTATATAATGCTATTACTAGAAAGACATATAAAGATATAAAATAAGCTGTATCGACTATGTGGGGTGAGACCCACAGTACAACTATTATTGATACATAGTTGGAAACAGAGGACGTGTTGATGGCCCGACAAGCCGGAGCGAAGAGTTAGTCAGTGCTTATGGAAACATAAGAGTGCACGGATAGTGCCGCAGGTAATTTAAAGACTGCGAGAGATAATGAATTTCAGGCAGTTATGCCTGTTCGAGGTAAGATACTTAACTGTCAGAAAGCAACAATAGCACAGATTCAGAAAAATGCTGAAATTATGACTATGATTGACGCTTTTGGTTTGACGATTGACTTAAAAACAATGAAGGTTACATACGAGCCAGAAGATTTGCGGTATGACAAAATTATAATCATGAGTGACGCGGATGTTGATGGCGCTCATATCAAGAATTTATTCTATACTTTTGTTTGGAACTTCTGTCCGCAACTTATCATTGATGGTCATGTGTATGCAGGAGTCCCCCCGCTGTATAAGCTGACTATTGGTAAAGAATATAAATATATTAAAAATGATGAAGCTCTCGCTGAATGGAAGGCTGCGAACCCTGGCAAAAAGTTCTCAGTAAAAAGACTGAAGGGCCTAGGTGAAATGTCTGTGGAGGAGACCGAAGAAACATTGACCGATCCCCGCGAGAGAATTATTAAGCAAATAACTGTCGATGACGTAAAAGGTACAGATATATTATTTGATCAGCTAATGGGGACAGGCGTAACAGCAAGAAAAGAATATATTAAAGAACATTCTAGGGAGGCTACTTATAATGCAGAATGATATCAAAAATGAATTAGGTACAAACTTTATAGAGTATGCTGTCGCTGTTAATACTGATAGATCTATTCCTGACGCAAAATGTGGTCTTAAACCAGTAGCAAAGAGAATCTTGTGGTCATCCTTTGAAGAGGGTAGAACTTTTAATAAACCGCATGTAAAATCAGCGAGAATCGTTGGAGATGTCATGGGTAAATATCATCCGCATGGTGACTCATCTATCTATGGAGCTATGGTAAGATTATCTCAATCTTGGATAATGCGATATCCATTAATAGATTGGCATGGTAATAATGGAAATATTGCGGGAGATGGGCCCGCAGCGTCTAGATACACAGAATCTAGGCTTGCAAAGATTTCAGAAGATGGATTATTAGCTGGAATCAAAAAGCGTAATGTAGATTTTATACCAAACTACTCAGAAGATGCTGAAGAGCCAGTCACACTTCCGTCAATTTTTCCTAATCTTTTATGCAATCCAAATAGTGGAATTGGTGTCGCTATGGCATGTAATTGGCTGCCACATAATCTCTCTGAGGTGGCCACCGCAATTTTTGACTATATGGATAATAAAGAACCTATTTTACCTGGTCCTGATTTTCCAACGGGTGGAATTGTTATCAATAAGAACGATATTCCTAATATTATGAAAACTGGCCATGGTAGCGTAAAAGTTAGAGGAAAATATAAAATAGAGAAACAGAATATTGTTTTTTATGAGATACCTTATGGTACTACAATTGAAGACTTACTTGATGAAATAGGCGAAGTATGTGGTGGAGAAAAGAAAGAGATTGATGGAGTCACAGAAGTAAGAGATGAAAGTAATAAGAAAGGTTTGCGTATTGTTATTCAATGTTCAAAAGATGCAAATCTTGAATCAATAGCAAATCAATTATTTATGAAAACTAGTTTACAAACATCTATCTCTTATAATCAGGTAGCGTTAATTGATAAGACGCCAACTGAGTTAAATCTATCTGATTGTATTAAAATTTATATAGAACATAATAAAGATTGTCTAATACGAGAGACTCAGTTTGATCTTGACAAAGCCGAAGCCCGCAAAGAGATTGTTGACGGATTGCTTAGAGCACTATTGTCTATTGATGAAATAATTGCTTTTATTAAAGCTAGTGAATCATCAGCAGTAGCTAAAGATGGTTTAATTAAGACATATGGTTTTACAGAGAACCAAGTTAAAGCAATCTTGGCTATGAGATTGTCAAGTCTTGCCAAACTTGAAAGCGTTGAATTAAATCAAGAGAGAGCAGAACTTGAAAACAATATTGAGGAATGGCATAAAATTATTAGAGATCAAGATAGACAAATCCAAATTATTAGGGAAAGACTTTCTGCTCTTGTAAAGAAATATGGAGATGTGCGTAGAACAGAATTAGCGCAGATTGAAACGCCAAAAGAAGAGAAGATTGTAGAGGAAATAATCCCAGAAGATGTAGTAGTTATCTTCTCTCAGAGCAGTGACATTAAGCGGGTACCGCGTAAAAGTTTCAAGGTCCAGCGTAAGAATGGTAAAGGCATCAAAAGCGAGGACGATGCAATCTTAGCTACAATCTCTACTAACACTGTTGATACATTAATGTTATTTACATCAAAAGGAAGAATGCTTAGACTATATGTAGACAATGTTCCTGCTGGTACAAATACATCAAAAGGAGCGAAAGTAAGCACATTAATTAGCTTAGATGCGGACGAGCGTGTAATTGCGATAACCTCGCTTTATAGAGATAGTAATGCTAAGTATGTAGTATTCTTCACTAAGAACGGCATGATTAAAAAGACCAAGCTTGAGGAATATATGCAGCTGAAGAAGAATACTGGTATTATTGCAATAAAGTTAAAAGAGGGAGATTCTTTAGCCAATGTAACTTTCTTAAATGAAGAAGAAGTTATTGTTATAACAAAGAAGGGTATGGCTATTCATTTTCCAACAGATGATATATCTCCAATAGGAAGAGTAACCGCGGGAGTTCGGTCAATGAAGCTTGGGCCTGAGGACGAAGTGCTTATAGGTTTACCTATCCATAAGAAGACCGACAACCTTGCAATATTCACAGAGCGAGGATCTGGAAAGAAAATTTCACTTGAAGAAGTTCCATTCCAGTTACGAGGCGGAAAGGGAGTCGCGGTATCTAGCACTTCTATAGCGGGCGCCGCGATGATAGATAATAATGATGATATATTGTTAGTTGGTTTGCCTAACTCAATATGTGTGTCTGCTACTGATATTCCTCTAATGAGCAGGGTTAGTAGCGGAAATGCAATGATTAAAAATAGTAAGATCATGTCAGTCGTCAAATTATAATATTTGACGACTGATAAAATATATGTTATAATATTATTATGAATAAAAAAGAATATAATCAATATTTAGTTACAGGCGTAGAAGATGGCTGGATAGAGGTCGGAAGAGATATTTGGGATAAATATTTAAAAGCAAAGAAGGAGTTAGAAATGACTGTTACAATTCCTTTTGAATTAGGCGAACCAGTTTATGTGCTTGAAAGGCGTGAAGTGGTAGATGAAAGAAAATGGATTAAACCTGATTGTAGTCTAGGTGGGGATGTTGATGGTCCATTTGATCGTGGTCATTATGAATATACCTATAAGACAATTACAGAAATTAGGAAAGTGAAGTTTCATTTTGGATTATTAGATAAATATAAAATAACTGAGATATATAGAACACGAGAAAGAGCTGAGGAGGCTAGAGATGGATACTGCTTCGATGAAGAAATATAAAGTAAATGTACCAGTTGGTTGGATAGTGGGTTATTTAAGGTATGGTCATTTTGAAGGTATTGTAGAATTAACTGATAAACAATTAGAAGAAATAAATAGTGGTGGCGTAAATCGTAGAGATTTTTGCAGAGAATATTTAGATTTGGTTGTTGATAGCTACAGAGTAGATGACTATGGTAATATAGGGGATATAGAATTAGAAGAGGTAAAAGATGTTTGATAAAGCGAAAATTGAAGAGTTATATCCTGAAGCGGTAATGATTCCAGCTATGAAGATCCACGCAAGCACAGATAGCCAGTTAAGGGCGGCGTGTGATAGTGGGGATTATTTTGGCCAGCTTAAAAAGGATGGATACTGGTATCAGTATGAAAAACACGAATATCATTCATATCTATTCTCTCGCAGCACAAGTAAAAAGACTGGTCTACAGGCGGAAAAATTAGCTAATGTTCCTCATATTGCGGAGGCTTTAGCAGTTTTGCCCAAAGACACAATTTTAGTTGGTGAAATCTATTATCCTGGCGGTAGTTCAAAAACAGTCACTGAGATCATGGGATGCCTACCAGCTAAGGCGGTAGAGCGTCAAGCGGGCTCCCGCGGTTTAATTCATTATTATATTCATGATATTTTAATGTATGATGGTGTTAATTTGGTTAATATGGGTAATGAATTGCGATATAAAGTTCTTGAGAAGATCTTTCATCTTTACTCTCTTGATAAATATGACTTCTTAGAGTTAGCAGAGGTCTGGTATGATAACCTTTATTCCAGAGTGGGGGATGCTCTTGCTTCTGGAGAAGAGGGTATGGTAATTAAGAAAAAAGACGGATTGTATATACCTGACGGTAGACCTATGTGGAACCTTAAGGCTAAACGAGTAGATTTTGCAGATGTTGTTATTATTGGCTTTGAAGAACCAACAAGAGAGTATTATGGTAAGGAAATAGAAAACTGGCAGTACTGGATATGGGAAATGCCAAGTGAAGAAATGTTCCTTGAATATTTACCTATTGGAGCGCATTATGGAGAAGAGTGTATTAGCGGTCGTAATGTAGCTGTAACAAAACCATACTATATGGGTTGGCATAACTCACGCATTAAAATTGGTGCATATGATGATGAAGGTAATATGCACGAGATTGGAGTAATTCATTCTGGCATTTCTGACGAAATGAAGAAAGATATGACAGAAAATCCAGATAAATATCTTAATCATGTATGTGCGATTCAGTGTATGCAGAAGGACTCGGTTGCTAAAACTATACGTCACGGCTTCCTAAAATTTATGCGTGACGATAAAGACGCTAGAGAGTGTAAACTAAGTGAAATTTTTTGACTATTTTGAAAATTTTTGATATAATAGTTATATGAATAATAAACATAGATCTTACATAAGAAGAAAGGCTCTGGAAATTATAGAGTTAGAGCAAGAGATAAATTTGGGCAATAATGTTCAAGAGAATCAAAAGAAAATTCAATATATTATGTCTGCTCTCCCAATGAATGATATAATGCTTATAGATGATTATATCATAAGAAGCAAATTATTGACTAAGTAAAAAATTTATGATATAATATATGTATAAATGGATGATAAATTCATCTTTTAATATAATAAATATAGTTGAATAAAAAGGAGAAAATTTAGAAATGGCTGCATTAAAAGAAAATAGTTTAAAGGTTTTTAATTACATGAAGAGTCTGGCTCCAAGTGAAAATGTCACTGCTGCTGATATTGCAGAAGCTACTGGTCTTCCTGTTAAGAGCGTAAATGGTATTGTTACTTCTGCATTCCAGAAGAAAGGCTTGATGGAGAGAATCCCAGCAGAGATTGAGTTGCCTGATGGATCACATAAGGGGATCAAGCTAATTAAATTAACTGAAGCTGGTCAGGCTTTCGACCCAACAGCCGAAGCTGAGGAATAAAATACGTGGGCTAAGTCATAACTAGATGGCTTAACCCATTTTCTTTAGCTGGAGGGTAGACATATGATAGTCAATATTTGTTTTTTAATTATAGGATTTATAGGGATAATACTACTATATATTGGTCTGAAGAAATTTAACGAAGCGTCACTTATGGTTGACGCCAAACAAGAAAATATACAAAAAGAACAAGAGGAAATAAAAAAGCTTAATCGAGATAAACAAAATCTGCAATGGGAGATTAATCAATTAACAATTAGTTTAGATAATTATATCAAAGGGCAAGAGAAGGAGTATAAGGAACAAAAAGAACGTCTCGATGAACAGCTAGATTTATATAAACAAAAGACAGACCATGCTAGAAGTATTTATGTTGATAATATAGAAAAAGAATATGATCTTGTTGAAGCTACTTATAAGAGGAAGACTCAAGAGTTAAAAGACAAACAAGAGAAAATAGAAAAAGACATTAAAGACGCGGGTTCCCGCTTTGAGGCGCTTAAGAGCGAGATTAATGCTGCCACTGAGGCGCAACTCCGCGAGCAACAAATGCAATTAAATCAAGATTTTTATAAATTAAATCCATCTAAAGAAGATTTAGATGACATATTAAAACTTGAATCTGTTAAACCAATGCTTCATAATCCTGTTATATTAAGTAAGTTAATTTGGTCTACTTATTTTTTAAAGCAGGCAAATGCTTTATGTAGTAGAGTATGCGGAGAAGAACCTGTGACAGGTATTTATAAGATTACAAATCTGGATACGAAACAAGTGTATGTAGGCCAAAGCGTATCGATCCAGGATCGTATCAAACAACATTTGAAGGCGGGTCTAGGAATCGATGCCTCTTCAACAAATAAATTATATAAAGCTATGTCACAATATGGCATCTGGAACTTTACTTTTGAAGTATTGGAGCAGTGTCCGCGAGAAAAATTAAATGAAGCTGAGAAGCGTTGGATTGAAATATATAGAGCAAATGAACTTGGATATAATAGTAACTGCGGGATAGGTAAGAAGGAGATAAAAGGATGAAGTTTGAACATACTAAGGTATTTAACTTTGAAGGTGCTTTCAGGGGACTTAGAAATCCTCTTAATAGCTGGAATAAATCTGATAGTTATTTTGGTTTAATTAGTACAGAATATGATATAGAAGATGATTGGACAGTCGCTTGTGATTGGTTACATAAAAAATATCCAGATGAAAATTATGCAGATTTATATGAGAACCACGAAGAAGAGTTAGAGGAAAAAGATGAATGGCTACTTAAAAATGGTGTATTAGAAGATGATGTGAATAAAGATATTGCTAATGTAGCATTTATCGGTCCAGCTGATATGGAACTTGCGCAACGTCTAGTGCGCTCAGGACCTGAACACCGCAAATTTCTTCGTCAGATTATGGTGTCTGTTGATATAACCGCACCCCAATACATCTGGGCCGAGCTTGATACTTACAAAGTAGGCACAACCGCGAATAGCACATCTAAGATGCACAAACTAGCCTCTACTCCTATTACTATTGATTGTTTCGAAACAGGAGATATGCAAGATGTAATTATTGAAGATAGTCCAGAACCTACTTTTGTCGTAACGTCTGGCTATATGGCTAACACAATGATTACTTGGCTTGAAGAATTACGTCAAAAGTATAATGAAACAAAAGATAAGAAATATTGGAAAGAGCTAATTCGTTGGCTTCCAGAATCTTGGCTACAGACTCGTACAGTTACAATGAATTATGAAAATATCCTATCTATCTGCAAGCAACGTAAAGGACATAAGCTATCAGAGTGGAGTGCGTTTATTGATTGGGCTAAGGGGCTGCCCTACGCTTCAGAGCTATTGTTTTTAGACTAATAGACACTTATTTGATTTTACTAAATAATTATGATATAATATTAATATAATAATAAAGGATGGTTAGTAAAATTAATGACAAATAAAGAAGTGTTTATTAAGATTGTAGAAGAAGAAATTTTTAATCATGATGATATTTATGTAGAGCAGTATGAGGAAGAGTTTAATCAAGCTTTAAGTTATTTTAATGAATTAAAGAATAGTAAAACTAAAGAACTTCCCCTAATTACAGAAAAAGGTAAGCAAATATTAACCTTTATGATAGAAAATCAAGATAAATATAATAACATCTTCAAAGCAAAAGATATTGCAGAAGGACTATTCATTTCTGGACACTCAGTATCTGGCTCCATGCGGAAACTGATCTCCGCAGGTTTTGTGGAAAAAATTGGTCAATCACCTGTTACCTATTCTCTTACTGAGAAGGGTGAGATAGTATCATTTTGACAAGATTAAAAATTTATGATATAATATTAATATAATAAAATTAGAGATTAATTATAAGGAGAAAATAAGTAAATGAAGAAATGTGTAAACACAGAAAGAATTTGTGGTAGAGTTTATGAACATAATTTAGCTATTAAGACAGTACAGAATCAGACTTCTACGAATTATGGGAAAGAGTTTATTTCTGGCACTCTTGATGTTGCAACTGACGATGAAGGACTCAATGTTCTTCAGATTCATTATACGTATGTGACTCCAACAACTAAAAGCGGAGGAATTAATAATACTTATACTGCATTAAAGAAGATTATTACAGAAGGAAAAACTTGGGTTGCGGATGGTAAAGATGCGGCGACCAAGGTTAGAATTGATACAAGTCTGGATTTAAATGACTTTTATGCGCAGGATGGATCATTGGTATCCGCAAAGCGTAATGAGGGTGGATTTGTAACTATTATTAATGATTTGGATGATGAAACTGATAGAAACAAGTTTACTGTAGATATGCTTATTACCAATGTTACTAGAGTTGAAGCTAACGCGGAAAAGCATATTGATAAAGATTATCTATCAATTAGAGGAGCCGTATTTAATTTTAGAGGAGATTTACTTCCTGTTGAATTGGTTGTACATAACGAAATGGGTATGAAATATTTTGAAAATCTTGACGCTTCTCCATCTAATCCTATTTTTACCAAGGTGTGGGGAAGAATTATGTGTACAACTATTAAAACATCAATCGAAGAAGAATCTGCTTTTGGTGAGAGCGCGGTTCGTATTTCTACAAGAACTACTAAAGAATGGGTAATCACTGGTGCAGCGAAAGTTCCTTATGAATTTGGAGAGGAAAAAGTACTGACAGCGGATGAACTTACTAAAGCAATGCAGAATAGAGAGGTTCATTTAGCTGAGATCAAGAAAAATAATGAAGAATACAAGGCTGCTAAAGCTGCAAAGGTAGATAATGCTTTCGCGGCTGGCGGTGTGATGAATATGCCTGGGGCAACGGTTGCAGCTCCGACCGGAACTTGGAACTTCTAAGAGAAGGGCATCTGCCCTTCTCCTTGGTTTATTGAGTGAGAATAATAAATAATAAATAATAAATAATAAATAAGGAGATAGATAGATATATGAGTGAATTAAGTTTGTTAGATATTCAACCACATCAAGTTAGTAGGGATTTAAGAGGTTACTCAGTGTTCTTCTATGGCGAGGCCAAAAGCGGTTCCCGGTCAAAGTGACGTTAGCCGCAATTATATGGGGAAAATGCGGGAATGCGTAATAGATAATAGATACTAAATTATAATAGTAATATTATAATGGCAAAGGGTAATGCCTAAGGTATAGTAACAAGTCTATTATTATGCGAGAATCCGCAGCTAAAGTCCTAGAAAGTAGGATAAAAGTTCAACGACTAGATTTTATAATCGTAGATTTTATAATCGAAACACCCGTAGGTGTTTAGTTAAGGAGAGTTAAAATGCTTGAAAGACAGTGGAAAAAAATTATTATAGACGGTAAAGAAACCTTTTATAGTGTATCTAATTATGGAGAAGTTAGAAATGATTCTACAAGAACCCTATTAGGTGGTCATGTTAATAACAATGGTTATAGAATGGTCCATCTAAGACAACGTATGAACAAAATGTGTTCCGTTCATAGGCTTGTTATGAAAGCCTTTAAGCCTTGTGATAATATGGATGATCTGCAAATAAATCATATTGATGGAAATAAATTAAATAACTATATTGAAAATCTTGAATGGTCAACAGCTTTGGAAAATATGCGACATAGTTATATAAATGGTTTACAACCTAGAAAAATGAGAACATGCTATCAATATGATTTAGATGGAAATTTTATAGCTGAGTATATTAATGGTAATGAAGCGGCAAAACAACTGAATCTTGATTATACAACTATTAATCATTGTATGAATGGAGAGTTGCAACATTATCGTCAATTTCAATTTAAAGATTATAAGGCTGATAAAATTAAACCATGGAGTAATCCAAGAAATCAAATGGTTTATGTTTATACCGATAATGGAGAGTTTGTAGAAACATATGAAAATCAAAATAAATGCGCAGAGGCTTTTGGAGTGGCAGCTTCTTCAATGAGTAGATACATTTCTGGGACTAGAAAATTAAAAGGTTTCGTATTTTCAAGAAAACCTCTTTAATTAAATATTTGAAGATATAGTCTAAACGAAAGTTTGAAAACGACAACAGCGACCAAGTTTCCTCGCCACCTTCTGCTAGCCGCAGAAAAAGGTTATAATGCGATTCCTGGCGCAATGGCGATGCCAATTAATTCATGGGGTGACTTCCGAAAAGTATTAAAGCAACTGAAAGATCCGCGAGTGAAGGAGCGTTATGAAACCGTAATCCTAGATACTATAGATATATTCTATGACTATTGCGAATCATACATCTGTGCAAACGCTAAAAGGGCGGATGGAGGATACGGAGTCGATGCCATAGGTGACCTAGGGTACGGGAAGGGGTATACAATGGCCGCGAAAGAATTTGACGAGTGCCTGAGAAGTATTGTGCAGATGGACTACGGTTTAGTTCTTATTAGTCACGCTGTAGATAAAACTTTTACAGATGAACAAGGGCATGAGTTTAATCAGATTGTTCCAACATTGAGTGGAAAAGCGCGTAATATTGTACTAAGAATGTGTGATCTGATTGGCTATTCAAGAGCAGTTCAAAATGCAGATGGAACCACAACTACTAAACTCTTTATGCGAGGCACTCCGCGCTATATAGCCGGCAGCCGCTTTAAATATACGCCAGATGTTATTGATTTTACTTATGATAATCTTGTAAAAGCTATTTGTGATGCTATTGATAAACAGATGGCGGAAGATGGCGCACAGTATTTTACAGATGAGTATCAAAATCTACATTCCGCGCCGGTCGAATTAGATTTTGATGAATTATTAAATGAATTTAATAGTCTAGTTTCTGAAGTTACTTCTAAGGTTGATGATGCGACGTTCAAAGAGTTCTGGTCTCCGCGCATCACGCAGATTATTGAGCGATATTTAGGTAAGGGACAAAAAGTAAACAATATTTCTAGAGAGCAGACAGAAGCTCTAGATCTAATTATTACAGATTTTAAAGAATTAATTAAAAATAATAAGTTAGGGGCGTGACATTAGTCACGTCCTTTCTTGATTTTATATAAAAAATATGGTATAATATTAATATAAATATTATAGGAGTTATAGCTATGGCTCATATTATGAAGTGCAAAGTATGCGGGGAATCATTTGATAGAGATAAGATAACTTGCATACATGTTGGTAATAGATACGCGCATGTTGAATGTGCACAGAAAGCAGAGTTAAAGGGTGAATTGATCGAGCCTCCGCAAAAAGATCCAGATTTAATCGCTCTTGAAGAATACGTAATGAAGTTATTTAATCAAACATATGTAAGCCCCGGAATAAGAAAGCAAATTAATCAGTATCATGATGAATATAAATTCACTTACAAAGGGATATTGCAAAGTTTGATTTATTTCTTTGAATTAAGAGGCAATCCAATAGATAAAGCTAATGGACATATTGGAATTGTACCATATATATATAAAGAAGCAACAACTTATTATTATAATCTATATTTAGCTAAAATAGTAAATAATCAAAAAAACATTAATGATTATAAACCAAAAATAAAACATATTGAAATCACTCCTCCAAAGGCGGAGACTAAAAAAATTAAATTATTCAACTTAGATGAATAGGGGTTTTAATATGAATAAATATATAGATAAATCTGCCATTATCCAGGTAATAGGGAATATTTATAATAATCCTGGTCTACTTGATATGGAAGATAAATATAACTTTAATGAAGAAGACTTTCCAGAAGAGTTCCATAAGATACTCTTTGGATCGATATATAATTTACACGCGCTCGGTGCTAAAAAAATAGATATTAATACAATAGAAGATTATTTACAACAAAGACCTAAAAAGTTCGCGGTATATCAATCAAATAAAGGGTCTGAGTATATAACTAGAATTAGTAATGGTGTTCAGTATGCAGCTTTTGATTATTATTATCAGCGGATGAAAAAAATGACTCTGTTAAGAATGTATAATCAATTAGCTGGGTTAGATTTATCATGGCTGTATGATATAGATAATATCTTTGATATTAAAAAGCGTCAAGCGCAAGAGGATTGGTTAGATAATACACCAATAGATGAAATAGCAAACGCTATCGATCAAAAAATAACAGATATAAGAATAAAATATATTAACAATAGCGAAGCAGACATAATAAACGCGGGAACCGGAGCTATGGAGTTACTAGAGCAGCTTCGGCAGCATCCAGAAGTTGGCTATCCGATGTATGGACCTTTGATTAATACAATCACACGCGGCGCCCGCCTTAAAAAGTTTTATCTGCGGTCCGCGGCTACTGGTGTTGGTAAGACAAGATCAATGATTGCAGATGCTTGCTTTATTGCTTGTGATGAACTATTTGACAAAGAACAAGGATTATGGATAAGTAATGGCACTAAAGAACCAACGTTGTTTATAGCTACAGAACAAGAATTAGATGAAGTACAGACAATGATGATAGCGTTTTTGGCTAATGTAAATGAGGAACATATCGTTAAAGGTACTTATTTAGCGGGTGAGTGGGAGCGAGCAACCTACGCCGCGCAATTATTACAAAGATGTCCTATATATACAATTAGATTAAAAGATTTTTCGTTACAAGATATAGAGAACACCATTAAGTCGAGTGTGAGAGAACATAAGACTCATTATATTTTCTTTGACTATCTTCACTCTAGTATGAAAATTCTTGAAGAAGTATCATCAAAAGCAAAGGTAAAGGGATTAAGGGAGGACAATATCCTCTTTATGATTTCTACAAAGCTGAAAGATTTATGTAATGATTATGGTGTTTTTATTATGACAGCCACTCAGTTAAATGCTGAATATAAGACTGCGCAGCAGTACGATCAAAATTTACTCCGTGGTGCGAAGAGTATCGCTGATAAAATAGACTTAGGTTTAATTATGCTTGAAGTAAGTCAAGATGATAGAGCTGCGCTAGAAGATGTTGTCAGTAAAGGCTTTGATATGCCTTCAATTAAGATCTCTGTGTATAAAAATAGACGAGGTCGATATAAAGATATTTTAATGTGGTGTAGAGAAGACCGTGGAACTTGTAGAATAGAACCAATGTTTGTGACAGATTACCAATATCAGTTAATTGAAATAGAAGACTTAAGAGTAACAGTGAAAGAAGAATCAGCATTTGATGAAGAAGTATAAAGAGTTAAAAGAGCTATGGGATTGGCTTGATTTTTGTGCTTGGGTTGGTAATTGGAAGAAAGCAAATGAGACTTCTAATAAAATAGATGAAATTGCAAAGGTCATAAAATTGCTAATTTCTTTGCCAGTATATTTTATCCATTTTAGGTGTGCTATCATGTATGATAAAGATGAATTAAAGAACTCTTTGACTATTGAACAAATATTCGATTTAGTTACAGATCTAGGTGGTGAGCCTATTATGAAAGATGGTTATTTTGTATCACGAACCATCTGCCATAATCCGCCTGGCACCGGATCATATAAATTGTATTATTACGATAATACAAAACTATTTAAGTGTTTTACAGAATGTTCTGATACTTTTGATGTTTACGAACTAGTATGTAAGATAAATAACCTTAGAAATGATGATAATAGCTATCAGTTGTTTAAAGCAATATTATACATACTTAAATACTTCAACATAGCTAATGAAAACTTTGATTTTTCAGACCAACAAGAATTATTAGGCGATTGGAATATTCTTAATAAATATGATGAAAATAACTCAATTAGACTACAACAAATTGTTGATTTAAAAGTTTATGATGAATCAATTTTAAAAAATCTTCCACATCCTATAATTGAACCTTGGGAGGCGGAAGGTATCGATAGAAACGTCATGAGCAGGCACAAAATTGCCTATGACCCAGCCGCGCAAGGAATAGTAATTCCGCATTATGATATGTCTGGAAACCTTATAGGAATTAGAGAGCGAACTCTTGTTCAAGAACTAGAGATATACGGTAAGTACAGACCTGCGATATTAAATGGAAAAATGTATAATCATCCATTAAGTTTTAATTTATATAACTTAAACAATAGCAAGGATAACATTAAAGCATTAAAGAAAGCTATTATAGGAGAAGGCGAAAAATTTTGTATGATGTATGCAAGTTACTTTGGATTAGATAATGATATTAGTGTAGCTTGCTGCGGCAGCGCCTTAATTTGGTATCAAGTACAGCTATTATTATCATTAGATGTAGAAGAAATTATTGTAGCTTTTGATAAACAGTTTAAAGAAATAGGTGATGATGAATTTAAGCGATGGGTAAAAAAGCTTACTGATATATATAATAAATATAATAAGTATGTTACTGTAAGTTTCTTATTTGACAAATGGAACTTACTAGGATATAAAGATTCACCAATAGATAAGGGAAAGGATATTTTTCTTGAATTATGTAATAGGAGGATATATTTATGAAAGTTATTAGAATGGGTAAAGTTAGACAGATTGAATGTTATAAATGTAAGTCATTGTTAGAATATGATATAGAAAAAGATACAAAAACTTCTGACGTTTATATGTTTTCAGTAGACGCTTATTCATGTAGACCATATAAATATATTAGATGTCCTGTCTGCGGAAATGAAATAAATGTATGTGAAGATTATTATAATTATTTCGATGCTCATATAACTGCGGGGTGATAACATGAAATATAAATTAATTAAACCCGTTAATGAAAAATATACCGCACTAGAACAGGTGCTTACGAATCGTGGTATTAAGTTAGAAGATATTCCGCATTACTGTAATACTACTGATGAAGATATAAATTCTCCATTGCTATTTGGAGAAGAGGTACTTAAAAACGCGGCGGCCGCGCTTGTAAAGTGCATTGGGTCCAGCTTAAATGCGGCAGTGATCGTGGATGCTGACTGCGATGGTTTTACATCTTCCGCGCTTCTAATCAACTATCTATATGATATATGGCCTACATGGGTGATTAATCATTTGACTTGGTACTTGCATAATGGCAAGCAACATGGCCTTAGTGATTATTGCGATCTTCTTGAGAAAGCGCACTATGATCTGATTGTGATTCCAGACGCTGGATCTAATGATTACATTTATCATGAGCGTTTAAGCGCCATTGGAACAAAGATAATTATTCTTGACCATCACGAGGCGGACGAAATATCGCCCTACGCAATAGTAATAAACAATCAGCTTTCTGATTATCCAAATAAACAACTATCTGGTGTTGGAGTTACTTGGCAATTTTGTAGATATATAGATAGCTTGTTAGGTAAGAATTACGCAGAACAATACCTAGATTTAGTTGCTCTTGGTCTGACCGCGGATATGCAAAGTCTTCTCTCATTAGAAACAAAACATTTGATAAATAAAGGATTTGATCCAGAGAATATCCATAATCCTTTTATTTATCATATATGGCAGAAAAACCAATTTAAGCTAGGTGATCACATCACATCATGGGGCGCCGCGTTTTATATTGCTCCTTTTGTTAATGCTATTGTTCGTAGTGGTACGCAAGAGGAGAAAGAGATAGTTTTTAAGTCAATGCTTAATAAAGAAGCTTTTCAAATGGTTTTATCTACTAAACGCGGACACTTATTGGGTGAGCAAGAGCAGCTAGTAGAACAAGCTATGAGAATATGCACTAACGTGAAGAATAGACAGACGCGCATACAGGACGAAACAATGCAATTCCTTGAGAGTAAAATAGAGACAGAACATCTACTTGATAATAAAGTTCTTCTTCTATTGGTAGAGCCGGGTCAGGTTGATAGGAATGTGGCTGGGTTAGTTGCGAACAAGTTCATGGCTAAGTATCAACGACCATGCTGCATATTAACAAAAGTAGAAGAGCCTGTTGAAGTTAAAACTTATAAAGATAATTACCCAGTATTAGCAACTATGATTACTCAAATATCTTATCAAGGTTCTGCACGCGGCTGTGATAAAGTAGGAGTCACAGAGTTTAAAGATATATGCGCGGGAACTGGGTTAACGATGTATACAGCGGGTCAACGGTGGCCCCTAAACATTTTACCGTTTATCAGCGGGGTCATTTAAATAGAAAAAATGTCCAAGTTTGGACATTCTTAATTAAATGGCTAACGAGAAAACCTAAATATATATAGAGAAGATAGATTATATCTATATATACATGGCAACCTCGTGGGAAGATTTAATACTATTTTCTCTAATACAATAAAATAAAAGGAGAAAATAAAATGGAAAAATATATTTATAAAATTACCAATAAGATTAATGGTAAGTCTTATATAGGTCAAACAACTGATTATAAGAGAAGATTTTCTGAGCATAAGGCAAAAGGATATAACAATGAAGAAAACAAGCTATTATATTATGCTTTTGATAAGTATGGTATAGATAATTTTACATTTGAAGTGATAGAGGATAAAACACCAAATTATAATGAAAGAGAAAAATATTGGATTCAATATTATGATTCATATGAAAATGGTTATAATATGACTTTAGGTGGAGAGGAACCTCCTTTAAATATTAAAGAAAATAGTCCTTTTGCAACGCATACTCAAGAAGATGTAGATAAGGTTATTGATTTATTAATAAATACAACTATACAAATGAAAGATATAGCAGTATTAACTAATTATGATTATTCAACTATTAAGAGAATTAATAGTGGTAAATTATGGCATAATGAAAAATTAGCTTATCCACTTCGTAAAGAAACAAGTAGAGAATATCAAAAAGAAAGAGCATTAAATATAATTCATGACCTTATGTATACTGATTTATCTCAATATAAAATTGCTGAAAAATATGGGTGCGCAAGAAGTACGGTAACAGCAATTAATTCTGGGAAAAATAATAGACAAGAAAATATAAAATATCCAATTAGAAAATAGTATTAAATAACCTGTATCGACTATCCTGGGTTAGACTAGGAGTACTGGAACTATTGATACGTTCTGGGAAAAAGTGTTCTTATAACCATGTTATAAGTAAAAAATAGTCAGAGCCAATGGAAACATTGGATTTTCGCACCAAGGCGCTTTTGGGCTCGCTCTCCGCGCTCAAGACATTCCCGCATTCATTCAAAAAACTAATGAAGCTTTAAAAGATATGTCGGATGAAGCATTATATTATGTTGACTATATTTATGATGGAGTTAATGTAAATGCTGAAAACATTCTCGACATGGCAGATATGGATTCTTATATAGGCAAAGATATTGATGAACCAAAGATTGCTATTCATAATCTTAAGGTCACTAAAGATATGGTAACTCTTATGTCTCCTGATAAAGCTCCAACGCTTAAAATTATTTTGCCTAACAAAGTAGCTCTTATCAAATTTGGGTCAAGCCAAGAAGAATATGATAAACTAGCTACTGATGGATACGTCACTCTTGATATGGTAGGGTCGTGCAACAGAAACGAATATAATGGATGGGTGACGCCGCAAATTTTTATGGAGGACTATGAGATTGTTAACTCTTGTAAGTATTATTTTTGATTGACTTTTTATATAAATTATGATATAATAGTTTATATGAAAAGGAGAAGATATGTATAAAGGAAAAGCAGACTTAAATGCGGTAACGCACTTGCAGAATGGAGAAGAGTGCATACTGGTTGGCTACGGTCAATCTATGATGCCTATTATTAGATCTGGTCAATCAGTAAAAGTCACTCCAATGACTGAAGAAGTTACCTTAGAGAAAGATGATATAGTGTTTTGTAAAGTAAATAGGCATTTTTATATACATAAAATATCTGCTATTAAAAATAATAATAACTCATATCAAATATCTAATAATCATGGTCATATTAATGGTTGGATTAGTAGAAAGCAAATATATGGAAAGGTAATTGAGATACTATAATGATACTAACTAATAAACAAGAGCAAGGATTAAATATTGTATTAGATAAATATAGAAATAAAGAAAAATATGCAATTATTAGTGGGTATGCGGGTAGCGGTAAGTCAACGCTTATTAAATTCATTATATCAGCTCTACTGCAAGAGCCAGGAGTAAAAGAAACCGATATAGTTTTTGCTACATATACAGGTAAAGCCGCACAGGTTTTGATTAATAAAGGAAATAAACCAGCTATGACATTACATAAGTTGCTTTATGACTCTTTTCCAAAACCTGACGGTTCTTTTCTGCGTAAACCAAAGATAATGCTTGAATATAAGATTATAGTAGTTGATGAAATTTCGATGGCGCCTAAGACCTTGATGGATTTGTTATTGAGCCACAACGTATTCGTCATAGGTCTTGGTGATCCTGCGCAGCTCCCGCCTATAGAAGAAAAAGAGGACAACCATTTGCTTGATAGGCCTGACATTTTTCTTGACGAGATTATGCGGCAGGCGCAAGAGTCAGAAATCATACAGCTAACAATGAAAGTTAGAGCTGGAGAAGCTGTTCCCTATGGCTGCGGTAAAGAAGTGCAGGTATTAAGTCAAAGAGATTTAATCCCAGATATGAAGTTGTGGGCAGATCAAATTTTAGTAGCAACCAATAAAGCAAGAGATAGAGTGAATCAAGAAATGCGGGCACTGCTTAATAAGACAGAACCGATGCCTATGGAAGGCGATAAGGTTATTTGTGTGCGTAATTATTGGGATACAGTTTCTAATAATGAAAATAGTCTTATCAATGGCACCATTGGCTACCTTAATCATAATTTTCAATCTAAGTATCCACTTCCGCGATGGACAGGTGGCGGTAATATAGATGTCACAATTTCTAATTTTAAGACAGACGCAGACGATGAATTTTCTAATCTTGAAATGGATACAAAGATGATCCTTACTGGAGAAAAGTGCGTAGATAAAAAGACCGAGTACAGATTACACGCTAATCCAAAGACTAGAGCAATAGTGCCTTTGGAATTTGCATATGGTTACGCAATCACATTTTGGAAGGCGCAAGGTAGCGAGTGGGATAAAGTGCTTGTTCTTGAAGAGAGTTATCCTTGGGATAAAGAGTTGCATCGACGAGCTATATATACTGCCTTAACAAGAAGTAGTAAAAAAGTAGTTTGGATTCGATAGGAGTTAGATATGGTACTTCGAACTAGCTATTATTATCAAATACGTAACTTTAAGAGGAATATGATTCCGGTCTCTACAGCAATAGAAAATTGTTGCTCGTTGGCTCTATACAGCTTGCACTCGCGCGGCACAAAAGCTAGTTTTAATTAGATAAGGAGATTTAATAAAATATGCTACCAAAAAACGCTGCCAAAAATGTTTAATTTACTATTTATAAAATTTATATATATTATAAAATAGTAAAGGAGAATTTAATATGGCAAAAGTCACAGATCTTACGGGTCAAACTTTTGGTAAATTGACCGTAATATGCAGAGATATAGAAACTCAAAAGAAAAATAATAGTCCAAGAACTTATTGGCGGTGTCAATGTGAATGTGGAAAAATTGTTAGTGTTTGTCGCAACCATTTAATAAGTGGTCATACTAAATCGTGCGGATGTCAGAGGGGTAGAAAAGCTGAGGATTTAACAAATAAAATATTCTCTTATTTAACTGTTATTGAAAAATCTAATAGAACTGATGACTATGGTAAAGTTTTTTGGAAATGTAAATGTGTTTGTGGTAAAATTATAGAAGTATCAACTGCCGAGTTAAATAGTGGTCATACGAAGTCGTGTGGATGTCAAAAAGGTAGAAAAATCGAAGATTTGGTAGGGCAAAAATTTAATAAATTAACAGTAATACAAAAAATTGAAAATAAAAAGCAAGCAGGACATACTTTATGGTTATGTAAATGTGATTGTGGAAAAGAGGTTGAAGTTGCTGGTATACATTTAAAAAGTGGTCATACTGCAAGTTGTGGTTGTATATCTTCTTCTTTAGGAGAAGAACATATAGAGCAATTTTTAATTCAAAATCAAATTAAATATATTAAGGATAAACCTTATTTTAAAGATTTAATACTGCCTTCTGGATATATAGGTAGATATGATTTTATATTACTAGATAGGCAAGATAAACCATATACAATTATAGAATTTGATGGGTTACAACACACAAAAGAATGGGATCTTAGTAATACAACGTTGCAAGAAAGACAATTATATGATAATATAAAAAATGAATATGCAATAAATCATAAAATTCCGTTATATAGGATTCCATATTCTCAAAGAGATAATATTTGTTTTGAAACATTATTTAATAAGGAGTATTTAATTGAGTGAAAATAAGAACGTCTTACTACTATCAAATTCGCAACTTTAAACGTAACTATATTCCAGTGTCAACCACCCAAACAGATCCTTTGTGGTTCCATGACTTCACTGGGGATTATAACTATATCTTCAAAGACAAGAGAGGAATAGTGAATGGTATCAGATGTCTACCTATAATAAAATGCGGGAAGGCCGCTCAAGGCTGTAAAGGTCCAGACCTATGTCAGTATACACCGGCGCCCGCGTGTCCTTTTCTGAGTAGCTACCGCGATAATTTAGCACAATTAGATTTTGATACTTTACTAAAAGACTTTTCTTCTCTTGCCTTACAATATCAAATACATGAAAATATAGACGATGAAATAACTATTGTATTAATAGTATATGAAACTCCAAAGAATCCATGTAGTGAGCGACAGGCTCTGATAAACTATTTTACATCCAATGGAGTTGAGTGTAAGGAGCTAGAGTATCCTATCTCTTGACTTTCTATTAAAATTATGATATAATATATATAGAATAAAGAAATGGAGCAAAGAAAATGGAAAAAAGAAGCTCGATGTATTCAACTAGGTTCGAGGTTCACAGCCACTCGATGTACTCTAATCTTCGCCTTCTCGACTGCATCAATCGTCCAGAGGACTTGATTAATAGAGCTATAGAACTCGGTTTAGCAGGTATTTGCATAACTGACCACGAGACGCTTGCGAGTCACGTTAAGGTAAACAAATATGCTCAAAAGATTCAGCAGGAGTATCCAGATTTTAAAGTAGCATTAGGTAATGAGATTTATCTATGTGAAAATAGAGAGAACGGGCAAAAATATTATCACTTTATTTTAATTGCAAAAAATAAAGATGGCTATCGAGCTTTAAGAGAGTTATCTTCAAGAGCATGGATGAACTCATATTGGGATCGCGGTATGGAGCGTGTTGTAACAACATATGCAGACTTAAGAGAGATAGTGGGTAAGTATCCTGGTACTCTAATAGCAACGACCGCGTGTCTTGGTGGTGAGTTATCATCTCTTACTCTAAAGTTAATAGAGAGCGAAAGATTAAATGACACTAGTTCGATTCAATTAACACATGATAGAATTGTTAGTTTCATTCAATTTTGTAAAAGTTTGTTTGGAGAAGACTTTTACATTGAATGTGCGCCAGGATTAAGTAAAGAACAAATTGCTGTTAATAAGAGATTAGTTTCTATTGCACAATGTTTTAATGTAAAAATGGTGGTGGGAACTGATGCCCATTATCTTAAAAAAGAAGATAGATTTGTTCATAAAGCATACTTAAACTCAAAAGGCGGAGAAAGGGAAGTCGATGATTTCTATGAGTATGCTTATTTGCAAACTCAAGACGAAGTTATTGATTATTTGAACCAAAGTATTCCAGATGAAGTAGAGCAAATGTTTGAAAATAGTCTGGAAATTTATAATAAAATAGAAAATTATACACTAGCTCACAAACAAACAATACCGCAAGTCGAAGTAAAAGATTATCCTAAAAAAGCTTGGTGGGGCGTGAATAATCCAGATGCAGATGAAATGGCGAATTATCCAATATTAAAGTCAATGTTTACATCTGATGATAAGGTTGAAAGATATTGGGTAAACCAATGCTGGGAATCTCTTGAAGAAAAAATTGGACATTGGAGCGAGCATTTAGATTATGTAGCGAGATTAGAAGAAGAAGCTGACACAAAAAGAGTTATTGGAGAAAAACTGGAAACTAATATGTTTAGTTATCCAGTGACACTTCAGCATTATGTAGATTTATTCTGGGAATGTGGGAGTATTGTAGGCGCAGGCCGCGGCTCGAGTTGTTCAGGTCTAAATCATTGGCTCCTAGGAGTAACTCAGCTAGATCCGATTAAGTGGAACTTTCCGTGGTTTCGATACATGAATAAAGAACGAGTGGAACTCGGTGATATTGATATTGATCTGAATCCATCGAAGCGTCCAACTATCCTTAAGGCAATTAAAAAGGAACGCGGTCAAAAATTTAAGGATAGTGTTGATGATTTATCTAAGAAAAATCTTGGTTGTACATTAATAGCTACATTTGGGACAGAAGGAACTAGGTCAGCAATTTTAACCGCATGCCGCGGTTATAGAAGTGAAGAATATCCAGATGGCATTGATAGTGATACAGCTCAGTATATGTCATCTTTGATTCCGTCAGAAAGAGGATTTTTATGGCCACTTAATGACGTTGTTAATGGTAATAAGGATAAAGATAGAAGAGCAATAACTACATTTATTAATGAAGTAAATCAGTATGATGGATTATTAAGTATCATGATGGCTATTGAGGGCCTGGTTAATAAGCGTAGTAGTCATGCTTCTGGAGTTATTTTATTTGATGAAGATCCATATGAATTTGGATGTTTTATGAAGACTCCAAGTGGCGATATTATTACACAATATGATTTGCATGATTGTGAATATGTTGGAATGACTAAGTATGATTTCTTGGTAACTGAAGTTTGTGATAAAATAACTCAGGCTATAAAACTTTTACAAAATGATAATGTAATAGAAAAAAATTTATCACTAAGAAAAATATATAATAAATATTTTCATCCAAATATTCTTCCTCTTGACGATCAGGCGGTATGGAAAAACATTCAAAGTGGTTCTGTATTAAACGTGTTCCAGTTTGATAGTATGGTTGGCGCGCAGGCTGCGAAAAAGATTAAGCCAGTAAATATTCAAGAGTTAACAGACTGTAATGGCTTGATGAGACTTATGACTGCGGAAAAGGGTGAAGAGTCGCCAATTGATAAATATGTAAGATTTAAAAATAACATTAACTTGTGGTATAATGAAATGCGGGCGGCCGGTCTTTCCGTGAAAGAACAGGAGTCGTTAAAGCCATATTTCTTGTCTTCATACGGAGTTCCACCATCTCAGGAACAATTAATGTTGATGTTAATGGATGAAAAATTATGCGGGTTCACATTAGCAGAAGCAAACGATGCTAGAAAAATTGTTGGAAAGAAGCAGATGTCAAGAATCCCAGAGTTGCAGGATAAAGTTATAAGTAGAGCTAAGTCAAAAAACCTAGGTCTATACATATGGAAGCACGGTGTGGGGCCGCAAATGGGCTATGCTTTTTCCGTAATACACTCGACCGCATATAGTATAATCGGGTTCCAGACTGCATATTTAGCAACTCACTGGAATCCCATATATTGGAACACAGCTTGTTTGATTGTAAATAGTGGTTCCCTTGAAGATGATGATGACGTAGAATATGAAATCATTGAAGATGATGATGGTGAGAAAGTCCAAAAGAAAGAAAAGGGCACTGACTATGCAAAAGTAGCAAAAGCTTTAGGCGAAATTATCTCTCGTGGTATTAAAGTATCTCTAGTTGACATTAATAAGTCAAGTTATAGTTTTGAACCAGATGTTGCTAATAATCAAATTTTGTTTGGTATGAAAGCATTAAGTAATGTTGGAACACCAGTAATTGAAATGATTATAGCGAATAGACCATATAATAACTTTAAAGATTTTTTAAATAAATGTCCATTAAATAAGTCAGCGATGATTTCGTTGATTAAAGCAGGCGCGTTTGATAATTTAGAGGCGGCTTGGGCAAAAGAATTAAATGTTCATCCAAGATTTTTAATAATGACTTATTATCTATCTCAGAATTGTGATGCAAAAAAACGATTAACATTACAAAACTTTAATGGTTTAATGCAGAAAGGATTGATTCCTGAATCATTAAGTTTCCAGAAAGAAGTTTTTGTATTTAATAAACTTCTTAAGGCAGAGAAAAAAGTTGACAAGTATTATATCTTTGATAAAACGTGCGAAGATTTTTACTTAGATAATTTTAATAGTGATAAACTTAGTGTAATAAATGGTATCACTTGTATTCTTCAAACAGACTGGGATAAAATATATAAAGGAGTAATGGATGGCGCGAGGGAATGGTTAAAAGAGAATCATGATGAGGTATTACATGAGTTTAACCAGGTATTATTCTTAGAGACCTGGAACAAGTATGCTTCTGGCAGCATCTCCGCGTGGGAAATGGAAAGTTTATGTTTTTATTATAATGAGCATGAGTTAGCGCATATTAATAATCATAAATTTGGTATTAGTAATTATTTTAAAATGCCAGAACAGCCAGAGGTTGATTATTTCTTTAAAAGAAATGGCAAGGACATTCCAATATATAAAACTTATAAAATTATTGGAACTGTAATAGGTAAGAATGATACTCGTTCATCTATTGATATATTAACAACAGAAGGTGTGGTGACAGTTAAGTTTACAAAAGAATATTATGCTATGTATAATAGACAAATCTCGGAAGTTCAAGAAGATGGTACTAAAAAAGTTAAAGAGCGTGGCTGGTTTACAAGAGGTACTAAAGTAATGGTAACAGGCTTCCGCAGAGAAGATACTTTTGTGGGCAAAACTTATAGCCGCACAGCATCACATCAATTATATAAAATAACAAATGTAGATAAAAATGGTAATATGACGTTAGTTCATGAGAGATATGGAGTAGAAAGTAATGGAGAAAAATAAACAATATAAAGTTATTGCGTTGTTTGGCAAGAGCGGAGCTGGAAAAGATACCATCCTTAATTGGTTGGTATCTACTATTCCTAACGCAAAACGCATTGTTAATCATACTACTAGACCAAAAAGAGAATATGAGATAGACGGAAACCCGTATCACTTCATATCTCACACAGATTTTGCTAACAAAGTCTTAGACGGTAGTATGATAGAAGCAACAGAATTTAATAATTGGTTTTATGGAACTTCTATTGAAGAATTAAATAGAGATAAAATTAATATTGGCATATTTAATATCTATGCTATCCAGTGCTTATTACAAAATAATCAATTAGATGTTTTACCAATATATATTCATTCATATGATAAAACTAGACTTTTAAGAAATTTAAGTAGAGAGGATAGTCCCAACTGCTATGAAATTTGTAGACGTTTCATAACAGATGAAAAGGACTTTGATGATATAGATTTTGATCATGTGACATATTTAAATGTTGAGAATAATCCTACAGAATTTAATATAAATAAAATACCAGAAGTTGTAGATTTTCTACGTGGTCAAGACTAGATAATGTTATTAAAATAAATTTTATATCTATTATAAGATTCTTAATAATAGGAGGATATATTTATGGCAGCTATTTATTCCGCAACTCAATCAATTCCTGTAACAGTCAAGCAGGAATGTGAGGAATGTAAAATTAAAGATAATATTATCTTATATTCCACTGGTTGTCCAAAATGTAAAGTATTAAAGAAAAAATTAGATAGTGCTAATATTGACTATGAGTTAATTTCAGATGTTGATATTATGCAAGAGAAAGGTTTTGCATCTACGCCTGTGCTAGAAGTTAATGGTCATTGTATGAGTTTTGTTGAAGCCAATACTTGGGTAAAGGAACATATTGGTCATGAACGTTAACATAAGACTTGGCAAAAATTTCGTTACTCAATATAACAAACTTCAAGCAGAATTTGGTACAGACATAGCTCGCATCAATGGCTTTGATGATGATCAGCTTAGTTATACGGACTTTATTGAAAATTTTATTGATAGCTCTGTCGTTGCAGATGCTAGTATAGATGGAAATAGCAATGTATCTCATAAAGACATAGTTACCTTACTGAATGAAATGCCGAAGCCCCATAGAAAACTATTGGCTTTTAATAAAATATATTACGAAATTCAAAAGAAATATGGTTTTAAAGCAGCAAACGAGTGGCTTCGTATGGAGTGGATTGGTCAGCTTTATATGCACGATGCGGATACTTCTACATTTAAACATTATTGTTTTGCTTATGATTTAAAAGACTTAGCTGAAAAAGGCTTATATTTCATTGGTGGAAACTTTAATGCGAAACCCGCGCAGCACTTAATTACCTTCGTAGATTTTGTAAAAGAGTTCATTAGCTACGCTAGCAATAGGTCTTCTGGCGCAGTCGGGCTTCCTAATTTGATCCCATATATGTACTACTTTTGGAAAAAAGATGTAGATAATGATTACCTAGGAATTAAGTCTAGTCATCGAGAAATTGAATACGCTAAACAAAATTTTCAGCGGTTTATATATGCAGTGAATCAACCTTATGTCAGGGATAGACTAAAGACTGTCCGTTAATTACTTTTCCTGCTCATCACAGGGGTTACATAGGTATAATATGTAGCTAACGGTGAAGCCTAAACTTATAAAAGCAAGGTAATACCGTGGAAATCAAAATATTAATTAATAGGTTAAATAAAATAACAAGGAGGTGAAATAATGAAGAAAGATATATATGTTATTAAAAATGATATTAATTCTAATGTTTACATTGGCCAAGCAATCAATACATTAGAAAGATTTCAAGGTCATTGCAAACCAAGTGCGACTGATAGTCTTGTAGATAAAGCTATTAATAAATATGGTAGGAAGCATTTTTGGTATGAAATCTTGGAATCTCAGATAGATAACTATAATGAAAGAGAAAAATATTGGATAAAATATTATAATAGTCTTGCGCCCAATGGTTATAATTTATCTGAAGGTGGAGATGAACCTCCTTTAATGAAAGGATGCGATCATCCTGAAGCTAAGCTAACTCCTGAACAGGTTATTAGTCTAACAAATACATTATTAACTTCATCAGAATCATTACGATCTTTAGCAAAAAAATATAATATTGCAGCATCTACTATAAAAGATTTTAATGATGGAAAAACCTATTTTAGACCAGAAATTAATTATCCTATTAGAAAAGAGAATCCAATAGGTAAATTAACTGAATCTGATGTAGATATAATTATTAATATTCTTAAAACATCATATCGTTCTTTTGAAGATATAGGTAAGGAATTTAATGTTGAAGCAAGAGCAATATCTCGAATTAATAGTGGAGTGTTTCACAAACGTAGTAATGAAGAATATCCAATAAGAGAAGGACAAGTTGGAAGATATGGTTCAAGGTTATCTTATGAACAAGTTACTACAATTATAGATATGTTATTACACACAACTTATTCTTTAAGAGAAGTGGCTCGACTTAATTCTTGCGACTATGTAGATATTTTAGGAATAAAAAATGGTACTACTAAATTATATAGGCGAAAAGGTTTAACCTATCCTTTGCGCCCTAATAATTAATATTTTGAAGTCTGTATCGACTATCTCCGCGAAGGAGAGTACGGCTGCTATTGATACGCAGTTGGAAAGAGTAATTAGTTTCTTTTAGAGAAACTTAAAATATAGTCAGCGCTTTATGAAAGTAAAGAGTTCGCGGGTTCACAATCTGCATTCACCAACACCTCTGTCTTTGATAGACCGTACTTTGAAGCATTATTTGGTGGCTCAGAGTTCCCAGATGGTTCCTTTATGATTGACTATGAAGAAGAAATTATTGAGTTCCAAAAGTTATATATGGAAGTAATGGCAAAGATTCGTCAAGAAAATATGTTTACCTTTCCAGTTTCAACAATTTCTCTTCTACGTCAAAAAGGCAAATTTGTTAATGAAGATTTTGCAAGATGGGCATTAAAACATAATATGACTTGGTCTGATAGCAATTTATTTATTGATAGTTCTGTCAATAGTCTGTCTAACTGTTGTAGGCTGAAAAGTGATATCAGAGACCTCGGTTATTTCAACAGTATAGGTGGGACCGCGCTGAAAGTAGGCTCGGTAAAAGTCTCTACTATTAACCTTGCTAGACTTGCATTAGATACCTCAACAGAAGAAGAATATCTTGAAGAACTTAAGCATAGAGTAGAAGTAGACCTGCGGGCGCTCGATTGCGTGCGCCATATAATCACGCGCAATGTAGAAAAGGGCTTACTTCCAAACTTCACTCATGGTCTTGTAGATTTTGATCATCTTTATAATACTATTGGATTCTTAGGTATTTATGAAACAATGAAGAAATTTGGATATACAAGAACAGATGAGTTTGGTAATGTGTTCTACACTGATAAAGCTAGTACATTTGGTGAGAAAATCTTTAAAACAATACGTCAAACCGCTGATACTTTTATCGAGACCGAAGGCGTATCATACCGCGTTAATTGCGAACAAATTCCAGGTGAGTCAGCCGCGGCCAAGCTCATGAAAAAAGATAAGTTCTTCTATCCAGATGCTAACATTTATGATTTACCACTATATGGTAATCAATTCATTCCTTTGGGTATCCAAACAACAATAGAAGAAAGGATTAGGATTGCCTCATTGTTTGATAGCTATTGTAATGGTGGGTCGATTTTACATGTAAATATCGACGCCCCATTTGATAACTTTGATAAGATGTGGAATATGGTAAATTACATCGCAGATCAGGGAGTTACTTACTTTGCTTTTAATACAAAGATTCAAGCTTGTAAGAATAATCACGCATTTTATGGAAATGTGTGTCCAGTATGCGGGAACCCGGTCCATACGGAATATACCAGAATCGTTGGATTCTACACACCTATCTCAACGTGGTCAAAAGAAAGAAATAGTGAATATAAAATGAGAAAGTGGGAGCCAGTAAATTAGTATGTTATTAAAAGGTGTTATATTTGAAGATTTTGTAAATTACAAGAAGCCCTGTATGACACTTGAGTTCCCTTACTGTACTTTTAAGTGCGGAAGCTCGTATTGTCAAAACAGTTCGCTTGCTAAGAGAGAAGATATAGATGTAGATATTGATAGTCTTATAACTAGATATCTCCGCAATCAAATTACTGAGGCAGTCTGTTTTCAAGGTCTAGAACCGTTAGATAGTGAACAAGATATGTTGCGTTTTATAGCGAGCTTCCGCGCACAAAGTGAAGATGATATTGTTATATACACTGGCTATACTGAAAATGAGATACCTAAAATACTTAAAGAGCTTAAGCAATATAATAATATTATTATTAAGTTTGGCAGATATATACCAAATCAAACAATACATTTTGATAAAATACTAGGTGTAAATTTGGCCAGTGATAACCAGTATGCAATAAGAATTGAAGATATTGATATAAATAAATTTTCATGGAGTATAGATTGATATGAGTAATATTACCCTTGGCAATTTATATGATTTAAATAAATCAATTAATAAGCTAGAGAAAACGCTAACCGCGACAGAGAAAAAGCGTGTATTAAGAGAAATAAAAACATACTTTAGAAATGTTGACAATAAGTATTTCATGCTATTGTGCAAAGAGCGTAGTGACTATACTATATTTGCCTTTAATGATAAAAATGAGGTAGTTATGCAAAAAGCTATGCAAGATATTAAAGAATGTTTTGACAATCGCGGTAAGCTTATTTCAGTGGAACCCGCGGAAGGAAACGCACTTGAGATCTGGCTTAGAGTAGATGATGAGTCTTTTGTTTATTACTTATTCCCATATGATGTGGGTGTTATTGAGGAAGGTGTATGTGAATGACAACTGATAAGATTGTTGGTATTCTTCGTCCTTTTGATAGACGTCAAAACTTTTATGTATATAAAGATGGAAACAAGGTAGATAAAATCTCTGTTACTCTTGACGAAATGAATAATAGTATATTTGCTCTTAGTGAGAAATATCAAATTACTCGATTAGATTTAACAGGACCTAAGCAGTACGCAAGAGGAATTGCTAAACAATTACAAGAGGCAGAGATGATTAAATACGAAAAGAATATATTAGAAATTAACATTATTTAATAATAAGGAGATAAAAGGATTATGTCAAGATATTTAATATCTACTACTGAAACGTATAGAGTTGATAGTGAAGATGAAGCTAAGGCGTTAATTGATGAAGCAAAGCATGAATCTATTAGTAATTTAAATAAATATTCATGCGTTCAAAAGGAACAGAAGCTAAAAGGTGAGGTAGTTCAGAGTTGGTATAGAGTTACATTAAATAAGTCATTTACAAATGAGAAAGAACCTGAAGAGGAGGTAACCATTTCTTATGAGTAGATATAATTGCAAGCCTGTACTATATAAGCCAGAAGTAATTACCTCTCAGAAAACAATTAAGGTTAGATACTTTAATAATGAAGTAGAAAAAATAAAACCTATCTGTAATGGTGATTGGATTGATTTGCGGGCGGCCGCTCCAGTACACTTAACCGCGGGCCAACATGTATTAATCCCGCTTGGTGTTGCAATGCAGCTTCCCGCAGGTTACGAAGCAATTATTGCTCCTCGTAGTTCTAGTTTTAAGAAATGGGGCATTCTTCAAACTAATTCTATTGGTGTCATTGATGAATCTTATTGTGGTGATAATGATCAATGGATGATGTCAGTATATGCTACAAGAGATGCTGATATTGAATTAAATGATAGGGTGTGTCAGTTTAGAATTATCAAGCATCAGCCAAAGATTGCTTTTACCGAGGTAGAGACTCTAGGAAATAAAGATCGCGGTGGCTTCGGTTCAACCGGCACGAAGTGAGGTACATGTAGACATGAACGAGAATTATAAATGTCAGATAGATGGACTATCTTGTATATCTGAAAGAGAGCTGCTTCAACGTAAGGAATTTGCTTTCTTAGATTCATTAGAGGGACTAGATAATTATTTAAAAAAGCCAGAGTGGTCACTTCCTAAAATTATGAGCGAGATTCAAGAAGATCAAGGCGCTCGATATAAAGATGAATCATATATTTTTAATAATATAAATCAAGATGAATTTATGGAGTACATCAGAAAACGCTATAAAGGTAAATATAAATTTTATATATATACAGAAGTAAGAGTATCAGAACTAGAGAGCAAGGCGTAAATCGCTTTGCTCTTTTTATTTAGATCTTGACAAGATTAAAAATTTTTGATATAATCTAGATATAAGGAAACAAGGAGGAGTTATTTATGAGGGTGCTAGCCCTAGATTTAAGTAGTAAGAGTTCGGGATGGTGCGTTGGTGATGAAAAAGATATTATAGATTATGGATGTATTACTTCTACTAGCACTATTAATATAAAAAGAATTATCGTAATGCGTGATGGTATTATAGATATTATTAAGAAGCATAACGTGGATCAAATTGTTATTGAAGAAGTACGTACAGATTATAAGAATGCGCACACCTATAAAATATTAACCTGGCTTCAAGCCGCAATAGTGATAGCCGCGTATGAGATTAATCCAAAGATTGAAATTACCTATCTTCAGCCTTCCTCTTGGAGAGCCGCGATAGGTATTCATACAGGTCGAGGAGTAAAAAGAGATGAGTTAAAAAAGGCAGATATTAAGCATGTTAAAGATAAATATGGCATTGAGGCCAATGATGATGTGAGTGATGCTATTTGCATTCGAGAAGCTTATATGATAAAGAATAATACTGAGATGAATTGGGAATAAAGAAAAGGGAGTCCTTAGACTCCCTTTAGTTTATTAAATACTTTGTTTGTAATATGTATAATTTCCTCTCCATAAGTGGCAATTAAGTCAGCTAAAAGCTCTTCCTGCTCCAGAGTAAGATCAACATTATAAGAAAACATAGCTGCGTGTGTCAACTCATGACAAAGCACTTTTTTAAAGAATTTGCCCTTTAGCTGATCATTAATATAAATAGTCTTAGTATTATCATCGCAAGTAGCAATGGATAAAGAGCCGTCGCTTCGATACAATAGAGGATGATACTCATTTACAAATTTAATGTACCAAGTCTCACCATTAATCTCTATCATTTTATTTTAGCGGCAAGCGTAGTCAATTTCTGACTTAGCATAGCTCTTTCCTCGGGAGATGCATCCTGAATCATTTCAGTCATATCTTCAGTGAGTTCTTGCATATATGTCTCTAACTCTTTCATTTGCTCAGGCGTTCCTTTATGTAATTCTTTAGACTCCATATAGTTTTTTCTACTCATTGGACTTCTACCTTCCCTTACATCCCTGATTTCCATTGGGTAATTATAGTCTGAAAAATTGCGGGAGCTGCCGCTTGAAGACGAACTGGAGTCACCTCTTCCGCCACCGGAACTAGACATATTTCCACCTGACCGAGACCCGCCGCTGTAATACATGCGACCATAATCTCTATCCATATCTCTGTATTCAGGATGCATATGATAATATGGCTCTTGATAGAAGCGCTGAGGCTGATTTTGAGGCATATATTCCTTAATCTTATCCATTACTTTCTTCTCTTCTTTTGATTCTTCCATGGCCTTAACGACGCTACAGTAATACATCGCTTCTTCCATGTCTTTAATCATGTCAATTACCTCGCCCAATTCTTTTGCATCGACTTCCGCGAGGTTTTGTCCCATTTGAGACTCTACACAGCTTACAAGCTGATTTTTGATAGCTTTTAATCTTTCCATAGTTTTACCTCCTTATGCAACTCTTTCTACTACTAAATTAGCATTTTGAACGTCTATTGTTTGAGCACTGACATTCTTAACGCTTATCTGTGAGCAGCAGCCAAGAGGAACACTAACAAAAGCTACGCTAGATACATTATTAAATTCAGCAGTCGTAGTTGGTGTTACTGTAGCAGTAGAGCTGGCTAACGCTTCTCCGTTAATTGCAATAGCTACAGAAATTGGCGCAGGTACTGTTCCGCCATCTGGCACTGCTATATTTGCTCCAAATGAAACCTTATACAATGCGCGGCACTGCTTAGAGCTACCGCGCAGAGTAACAAGGCCACTACCCTCACGATGGAGTATGGAGCAAGAACAGCTATACACAGGCACTTCTGTGAATAATACATTTTGATTTGTTGCTACTGTTTGTAGAGTAACCGCTGTAAATTCAGCCATTTCTTTTACCTCCAAGATAGTTATTAATTAGTTAATTACGCTACTGCGTAACCTTGACCATAGCCGCAACCACAGCCGCTATATCCATAGCTATTAGCTAAAACCGCGGGAGACCAGTTGCCCAAACCGCATGGAGACGCCGCAGGATAAGCTGGAACTGGCGTTGGAGCTACAATACCGCGGACCTGATTGATAATATACTGTGCGGTTGTCTGATCGCCGCATGAAGCAAGTTTGGTACGCAGGTCAGCAATAGTTTCATCTTTTCTAGCACTTTCCATAGCATCAAGACGAGCCAAGATACGATCAGTATCATTATGCGCGTTCTGTATAATAGCCGTTGTATTAGTAGCAGCATTGTAATTAGTGTCACAGTTAGCTCTTTCAATCTGGTTGCCAATCTGCATCTGACCAGTCCGTAAGTCACAGCAGCATCCCGATAATTGAGTTTGCAGAGCATTCTGATTCTGAAGAGCAACGGTATTAGCAGCATAAAAGCCGCCCTGAATTGTGTTGTTCAGACCATTGATCATCTGAGCGGTATCATACTGTTGATTACAGATAGTGCTATTTAAATTAGCAAAACCTACATTAACAGCGTCAGAGATTGCGCCAGTCTCACGCATTAAGTTCTGGAAGTTATTGTCGATACAAGCTTGTTCGCGAGTTAGTGCACCTTGAGACGCGGCAGTGCTACCACCCCCGCCACGGTTGCCCATACCACCAAAACCATTACCATCCCATCCGCAGAAGACGAATAAGAACAGGATGATAATCCACCAAGCGTATCCACCTCCAAAACCATCTCCATTATTGGAGTTTCTTCCACTGCCGCCTGTTGCAGCAGCAATGTCGGCTAAACTATAGCCACAGTTTGAAGTGTTAAACATTTTGTTATCCTCCTATAAAATATTTGTTATATATAAAAAGTTTACAGACCTATTTGTTTCTTAAAATCTGCAAACTCTTTATCAAAATTGGTGCCCCTCTCATTGCAAATATTACGAGCTATTTGTTCAATACCCGCAGTATCATTATGTTGAGCTAAATTCAATAGATTAGCAAATGTTGGATTCCCTTCGCTACTTTGTTGTAATATGTTTAATATAAACTGTTGCGGATTTCCGCTTCTCATCATTAAACCAATTGTTTGCAATAAATTAGAAGCCATTCTTACTTACCTCCTTGCGCGGCGGCTGCTGCTTTGGAGCGTCAATAAGCGAATCTATTTTCTCGTCTAATCCAGTTATTTTCTCCATTAACTGAGATAATATTGTGCTAGAGTTCTCGGTCTCTTCGGCTTGAGCGGCGACCGCGGGTTCATATTTTACAATACTAGTTGTACCATTATTATTCCAAGTCTTTAAGTAGATTTCACTTAAATCTGCTTTTGGAAACACGCCATATCCGCCCATCGGTACTTCTGTAGCCTTAACCATTTCCTCGCTGTCTACTACTTTCCCATTTAATATAGTTTGCGGCTGCGGTTGAGGCTGTACAAACTGTTGCTGCGGTTGCTGCACCATAGATTGCTGATATGGATATTGGTACTGATTATTATAGAGACTATTCATATAATAACCAGGTGTTTGATAATAATTCATATCTTCCTCCTTTTAAAATATTATTTACCTTTCCCTTACATCTATTATTAAAAATTAGTTTAAATGAAATTTTAATGATTGTCCTAAGTTTTTATTAAAATTTAAAATTTGGCAGGTAACTCGTTGAAAGAGTTAGAATATGAATATTTTATCATTTCTAAAAAAAGCTTAGATTTTTAGCCTAACACCAATTTATAGGAGAATAAAAAAAATGGGAAATACTAAGTATTTCCCAATAAAAATAAGCGGAAAGATTTTACTCTTTCCGCTATCATTCTAGTACACAATCAACAATTGTTGATTCAGACTCATCCTGTTCAAATTGAACAGAAGTAATATTTACATTTTTAAATTGTAATATTCCACTTTTACCTAATTCAAATGAAATTCCATTTAGTTTAACATAATTTCTGACTTTAGAACATATACCTATTCGTACAATACTTCTAAAATCAGGGGACTCCACCTTTATTCTATCTACAAGCTCCTCGCCCGCAGAGAAAGGACCTCGTAATTGTACATTCTTATTATTCATAATATAACCCTCCTCTACGCTGCTAAACCAATTTTCTTCATATTATCTACCATAATTGGTATCATAAATAAATCATGATATAATTTTTCTAATCTATATTGTGTCTTTCGACTATTCTTCCCTTTAAAATATCCACGCATAGACTGATAAGCTGTATTAATCATATCTATATTTAACTTGCCTAAGTCATATAATTTTTTGAGCTTCTTAAACTTGCGTCTATTACGTGTCACATATGCTCTTTCTACTCGCCGCACAACCTTACCTGTAGTACTTAAATTGTATTGTGTCTTAAGAAAAGTGAAAGAGTGTGTCAACTTAACTAAACGTATCTTCTTCTCATTTAACTCTATACCAACTTCCGTGCATTTCTTACTTATCTCTTGTAAACAATATTGTAAGTATTCTTTACTTTCATGAATAAGATAGCTATCATCCATATATCTCCCATAGCCTTTAATTCTTAACACTTCTGTAATATAATGATCTATCTTATTTGGATAATTGATCGCAAATGTTTGATTGGTTTCACTTCCTAACCCAAGCCCTTTTTCTCCATAAACATCAACTGTTTGGTGAATTAAATTAATAATTCTTTTATCATATATCTTCTTCTCCATATCTTTATAAATAGGTTCATGAAGAATATTTTCAAAATAACTATGATAATCTATAAGCAAGATATATCCATCTCGTCCACGCTTCCTATAAAAATCAGTTAAATGTTTTACAATAGCTTTCTGATGAAAACTAATTCCTTTTCTATATAAACTTGCGCCGTTATAATAAATCAATGAGTTAGAAATTATAGGAATCAAGCAATTCTGATTTAACGATTTTAAAACTACTCTTTCACTTATATGTACGCTCTTGATATTACGTACTTTACCGCGTTCTCGCAACGTAAACTCAAAGAATCCTTTAAAGACACTATCTCCATTACGTAGCAGTCTCCGCGCCTTATAAATATTTTCTAGTATATGCGCTTCATACTTTTGAGTGCTAGCTTTCCAACCAACACTTTTCTTACACTGATAGAAAGAATTATATAAACTTTCAAATGCTATGATATTATTAAAATTGCCATATTTTTTATTTAAAACATCTCTTTTAGCTTTTCGCGCTTTTCTTCTTCTTTGAAATCTAGCTTCATGCCTTTCGGAACTTGTCATAGACTATCCTCTCTTTATTAAAAAATATTTGGCACATGCGAGCCTTATCCAGGTGTGGCATGTGCCTATGCCGGGTCCTACTGTAAGATTGACCCAATCTACGCGCTATTACAAACCGTATCACTAGAGTATGGGCATGAAAGCAAGGATGACGCGTAGAACCTTGCCCATGCAAGAAGCGTCCGCCCATCTCATCCCAGCACCAATTTGTGGCAATTTCTTGCCAGCAGGTCACAAGCTCATAAATAATTATTTTTATATTATATTTTTGACGTATGCTCATTGTCTGTATACAGGTCCAGAAACACGATCTAGACAATTGGTTTCAGCTTGTATCTCCCACCCGTAGATGTAGACCTTACATAGCTTACTCCGTCGAAGCAACGCTGATAAAAATTATTTATCCACAGAGGCACCCCATTAGAGTTGGTAGCGCTGTTGTAGTTGGCATTGCCGTTGTTGTTGACATTGCAGCAGTTAGTAGATGAAGCAGTGCTTACAGAAGCTAACCACCAGTTGTAGCGAAAATTTTTATTAAAAATTTTTGTCCCAACCGTCGTCGCGAACTCAACAAAAACATCAGATAACCGATGTCCCACTGGAACATAGCTTGTAACCTATGTATATTATTTAAAATTAAGAATCTTTATGACTCTTAATTAATTTGTCTAATTTATGTTTGATCAGCTCATTTTCGTCAACAAGTAACGCTACAACTCTTTCATATGGGCTAATCTTAATATGTAGATGAAGCTTTGCCATTTGTAGCTCCGAAAAAATCTTATCTATTGCATCAAGCATACCTAGCAAAGCCATCTTTTGACGCTCATAAGTAATCTCAGATTTCTCTTTATCATACTTACAATTATCATATTTATATCCATTGTCTATTAATTCCCTACACGCATCAATTGCTGATGTGGCATAGACAAAACGATACCGTTTAGGTATAGCCTTCTCATTCATGACTAATCTAGTAACTTCTACGCGGATTTCCTTTGCTCTGTTTAAATATTCTGTTTCCGCTATCTCTCTTTGCGTAAGCAATACGCTCATTCTTGAATCTCCTTTAACTCTTCTTCTAACCGATTAATTTCAGCTCGCCACTCTTCTCTTTGCTCTTTAATTGGCGCATACTCTTCCTCAGAGAACAGACCTTCGGAATGTTTCATGGCTTTATAATCGGTATCTATTAATAGACTTTTATAAATATTTATTTTGTTCATAGTTTCTTGAAATCTATAAGATTTCTCTTCATCAAAGTTGTCCAAAATTTTTTATCCTCCTTTAAAGTTAAACTAATTTTGTTGTGTGAGAAGTGCGGAAGCACAGAGGCACCCCAAGAGAGTTGGTAGCGCTGCCGCAGTAGGCATTGCCGCCGCTGCTGACAATGCAGCAGTAAGTAGATGAAGCAGTGCCGACAGAAGCTAACCACCAGGCGGAGCGACCGCCACCATTTCCTCTACCCTTAATCCTATACTTCCAATTGTTTGCAAATAATGGATATTGTACTGCTTGCCCTGAACCATATCCTGGTTGACTCCATATATTACAACCAAAAACTTCATATTCTGTAGGCACCCATAGCTTACCCATAGGATACCAGTGCCATCCCGAAGACGATGTTAATGTTGTAGATCCTTTCTGACCTCTTCGTTCTAGTAAGTATTGCTTATTAATAATTACGTTTTGTAAATCAGCAGGTAAACTACTAAATAGCCCATCAAGCTTAGATTTTAAATTGCAAGATAACCATGGTACGTCAGTTCCATCATCTGAACCACTAGCACTAAGAGCATTATTAGTATTTGTAATATTCCATTGATATAATGTAGTAAAACAATCTTTACTAACCCAATCAATATGATGTGGTATTGGACTTAAAGTGCCTGTTTCGTATGCTCCATGAGTTTCAGTATTACCAGTATTTAAATAAGTATCAATACCAACTATTTGCGGTTTCATTGTTTCAGTGCCAACTTGAATAGTCATGTAATCGCCTAGCATAATATCTTTATAATTAACATCCTTAGTCATTTGATTAAAGTCGCTCCACCTATATCCTAGTGTAGTTAAATCACGACCTTCATAGACATGCTGACCTGGTACAATTACATAAGTTTTCATTACAGTATCTAAATATTTTTTATTAACAGCATTATCGTCAAGAGTAGGATCTGCTATTCCACTAAGTATAATATTATTAGAAGCGACATTTCCTTCTCCACCTGCAATAGTCAATGATCCTTTATCATCCATACTAATATTTACAACATGTCCGCTATATTTTAATACAAGAGATGGAGGAATTGCATCAGACTCTATTACTAACGGTCCACTCTTCAGAGTCTGCATACTATCATTACCTAAGAAATTACTCGTAACATATTTCTTAGTAGTAGCATCATCGTTGAGTCTAGGATCTGCGACCTGCAATGTTTTTAAAGCATCTGTCTTAACGTCTTTAATCTTAACTTGTTTCTCCTCAAAGCTTACTTTAAATCCATCTCCAGCTTTATCTGTAAGACTTAATCCGTCTGCTTCAAGCGATCCCTTATTCCCATTACTATCAGTAAGAGTCACCTCAAAAGAACTTACATTTAATGTACTAGCAGCCTCATTTTCTTTAGCGGTCAGACTAATATCTTCACTTGTTACTTCATTTGTATAAGATAAAGTACCTCCAACTGTACTTGTAGTTGTCAATTTTACATTATCGCCGCTAACAACAGTTGTATCAGTAATTTCTCCAACATCAGTCGTTGTCTTTGTTATAGTAACGGATTCATTACTGTAAGTAGCTGAAGGATCTGTTGCTGCTGTACCTGGCATCTGTAATGCCCCAGTCATAGTGTCGCCAACCTTTTTTACAAGTCCTTCTTCGCCACCTTTTACCATATATCTTTCATCGCCAAAGTCAACGGTAATTAAATCTTTTCCTTCTTTAGGTTTAGCGCCGCCTTGAAGAATCTTTGTTTGATCTTTAAGCTCTATGTGATCGCCATCATCTGCAATATGCCATAGTGGCACATCTGCGGGTATTGGTAAATTACCAAGGACGATACCTACTGTAATATCCGCGGTTGGTTTGCTATAGACCCAGAATGTAACACTGCCATCCGCGGTTTCCGCGTATCCGCTAGCAAGAATACTAAAGTTTTGAGAATATACAGACTGTTCTTCTGGAGAAGTATTTTTACCAACCAGATTGACAAGTAAAGCATTTCTGTCAGAAATATTCTCATTTTCAACTGTTTGTACCCATAAAGCTTTACCTTCAGCACCTGGCTTCCATCCACTTTCTAGCAAAGTTACTTCTACTAAAAGATTACCTTTATCTAACTCAATCTGAATGTTCTTAAATTGCTTCTCAACATTAATACCGCTTTCAAGTACGACATTTTTACCTTCAGCACCAATAGGATAAGATGTAAACGTGCCATCCGCATTTTTCTGATTAATAGTTTTTATATACTTACCATCTTTAGGTGTTAATTCATACGCCATTCTTTATCCAGCCTCCTCTAACGTATTATTGTCCTCAACTTTAAACCAAACACCCTTTTCATTTAAAGCATCTATCTTCTCTATTTCATTTTCTTCAGCCACTGCTAAGATCATCTCTATCTCTAGCTGTAAGCAACCTAGATAATACCAACCTTTATAAGAGCCATCTTCTTTCTTATTATAATTAAAAGCATAGAATAGTTTACTCTTATCTTCATAACCAACAGTTACTACTTTACCAGTTAAGTTATCGCCAATCAACCCCTCTTTATAAGTTTCATTTAAATACTTAATTGTGCTTTCTTTAGTAGTAAAGTCAGCACCTTCTGGAGGACTTTCTTTTTCTAAGTTAAGACCAATTAGGATACCGTCCTCATCCTTAATTGCTCCCATATCCTGCCAGTCATCCTCACCCATATACCCAGCGCCATCTTTACCTTTATAATTAAGATCCTGCTCTTTTATTTGCTGTCTCTTAGCTGGATCGCTATGTTTTATAATTAAGTGAAAATCTTCAGTAACCGCGGTTTTCATGATATAGTTAAGCGGTTTTCCGATAGCTGTACCCTTAGATTCAGCTGCATCAGTATTATATTTAACCCTTACTTGCTGAGTGCCAGTTCCTTCACCTTCTCCGTCTTCACCAGTATCAACATTAACATCAACTAACCACTTAACCTTAGTATCTAATTGAGTATCTTCTTGATTGGTATAATGTAAAACGACAGTACCATCCTCTTGAATATCCAACCCATTGAGCCAAATCAGTTCTATCTTCTTTTCATCATCATGTGTATATGCGATAGTTACATTGCCATCATTGTCAATATTTATATCTTCAATGACATTATAATCACCTACATACAAAGTAACCTTCTCACCATTCGATTCCTTATCATAATGATAATAATCAACAACCCAGATCTTGCGGCCTTTCTCTTTATCATCTTCCTGATTAGGGTATTCCTCAACTGTCACTGTTTCATCATTCGCGGCAATGACTCTAAGATTTTCAAAGCCTGCACCGTGGATACCTTTAGGTATTGAAATATGCCAATGCTCGTGGAAAGGATGATCCTTTTCATCTGTTCTCTCTACTAAATTTTCATTAGTAAAATTATCAGTGTGTTCTGCCGCGTCGCTTCTATTATAATAAGGATCCACGCTTTCCGCAGAGTAATCAATTACTGGATAAGGTATCTGAAAACCTATATACGCAGTGCAATCATCATTATTCTCAGTTCTCACAGAATAACAATTCCACTTAATTTCATCATTAAACTCGCCCTCATCAGTTTTACCAGGCACCAGCGCATCATTTTCAACAGACCAGCTACCTTCACTAAATCTATATCTTACGCCCTCCTCTTTTGGCATCTCATCAACTTCTTTAAGAGTGCTCATCTCAACATGCGGAGCCATGCCAGAAGGACCAACTATCGTACCAACATATTGCGCGCCACCAAACTCATTGGTATAATCCATCCCGCGCCTATATATTTTACCATTATCTTTATCATGCTTATCTACTGTATTAATAAGCACATATTCATTAAAATGCACATCGCTATATTCTGGGCCTTTTTTAAACCGCTCCACCATCTCCGCTACAGAAGCGTATGATTTCGCAATTACAAAGGAGTACCCAGGTCTGCCTGCATAGAAGCTGTCCATAATTCTCCTTTTACCTCCTTTTAATAATATTTAAAGTCCATAAGAAAAAAGTCTAAACCATCTTGAGTTATTAAAGACTTCTTTAAGACAAATCCAATATATTTGATTGTAATATCATCATAATACAATTCGTAAATACCTGATCTACCTACACGCATTTCCTCTCCATTTAATACAAATAGTAATCCAGGAGGCCCCTGGATACCTATCTTCTTTAATCCATTTACAATCTTTGGAAACAAAACTTTTAATTCAGTATCTACTATATTTAAAATTCTATCAAATCTATCAACAGTAACTTTTAAAAATCTACCATTTGTACCATCTTCATTATACTGTTGATAATCCAAGGCATCTCGTCTTAGCAAGAAAACAATAGAATCATACGTAGCATTAGGATTAAATATTAATTCAAAAGGAACTGTACCAACCCCTTTAGGTATCTCAAAAGTTCTAATAGTTTGAGTATCCTCAGATAAAGGCTCTTTATTTCTTAGTTCAATTGTAAACTTTTGATCTCTATCTGGAATTTGATTAACACTAAAACTCATATAATAACTATTCAATGAGTCAATAACATTATCAGCTGTCAAATATAATATAGGATCATAAAAATCCATCATTATATCTGCTTCATTGATAATTTTATCTTGAGTATAATCAATTGCAGTAGTATAATTAGTAGCTTGAGTTCTTCTAAATTGTCCTACATTAAAAGTCTCTGCATCGAACATCCTTTTATCTCCTTCCTTACAATCTATCTAAAGCTCTTGTACAAGATAACGTCATAGTGCTTGATATATCAAGAGGAATAGTGATTGTATTAATCATATAATCTCCATATATATTACTTAAACCATCTCTAACAGTAATTCTAGTGTTAGGTTCTAGGTATAAAATAGGTAATGTATTAAGTGAAATACTCTCATTATAACTTGTATATTGATACAATAATTCTCTAACTAGCACATACGCAGAATTAAAGTGTCCACCAATAGCAAGTAAGTTATAAATATTAGCACCGACCTGCACATAATCTTGACCCTGAGCCTCGCATTCCGCGCGCAAATCCGCAGGCGAATCACCATCAATATTAATAATAACAAGATCTGGGATCTCTGGCTCAAAAATACAATTAACACTTTCATCTACTATTATCTTTTGGCGGCGGCCTATATTTTGTACACTAAGATCACCTATTGCGGCATGAGAGTCGATAAAATCAAGAAAATAATCTATATCACTCTGATACTTTAAAGTTTCATCAAAATACTTACCATTCTTAATATCATATAACTTAGGCCACTCATTCTTCAACTCTGTATAATAATAATTGCTTTTAGTAGCTAAAGGATCGCTCGCACATCCTGAAAGATATAATTCTTGTCTCCAGTCTTTAGTTGTAATTTGCTCTAATCCTACAATAACTAGTTTATATTCTTTATCCGCGGGAACCCACTCATAGATGCTACCATCCGAGGTATCCATATAAAAAACCTCGGCCTGTCCAACTTTAGGGAACTGCCGCGCGCTATCAAATTTCATCGGACATTTAGCTTTTGTTAAACCATCTAGCTCGTCTTGGTAAAAGAAACAATCATAAGTATTACCAACATCTGGCTTCTTATCAATAGCTAAATGGTAACGAATAGGCCAGCTATTTCCATTAGCATCTTCTTTCATTCCCCACACAATAAAGTCATTCTTAATCATGTTATATTGTGGGGCGTTGCTAAAAGATGTAATCAAAGTAGCATCATCAAATACATAGACAGCCTTGCCTTTTTCCATATCTACTAAGTAATCATCCTGTTTTAACTGATCTAATACTACAGTTGGTTGACTTGTATTAATATAATTCTTCTTCTCTTGGAAAATAAAATTACCTTCAATGTCATAAAAATATTCGTAGTTCCCTAATACTCCAAGAATCTGGTCCAATATGTCACAAACCGAGGACCCCGCGTCACCAATAAGTTCTCCAGGGTATGTAAAATCAGTATAAATATAGCCTACATCGTCACCATATTCATACATCTTATAAGTCTGCGCGGCCGCCGCTTCAGAACCGTCAGTAGTCGGCAGATATTGGACGACACCCTCCTCCCGCTTCTCTATCACATAAAGCGGAGACGTGCCAGTCCATTTCATTACTTGTTTTACTCTAGTATCTAGATCATTGATAATTATCTTAGATACCTGTTCTCCACCAAAATGATTAACTAATTCATAAATAATCTGATAAATAGTTGGTTTAAGTGTTACGTATTTACCATTCTCATCTATTGTATCATATTCATGGAAGGTAGTGGAGGCGGGGATCAAGCCCCCGCACTCCCCATTTAATAAGCACATCTTATCTTTGAGCTGTAATGAGATATTCACGCCATCAAGAGAGTGACTGATAGAAGGTGAGTTCATTACATAGATACCCATTGGAAACCACAAGACATCATAATCTTTATATTGATTGGTTATATTCTTATAACCAATCTCTAAACTAGCTTTCTTATTAATAGAAAGTAAGTTATCAACATTAGTTAAATCATTATCTTTATCATAAGCCACTAAAGACAAATTGCAACTTCTGCGAACTGTTGAATTGCCATCAATAGTTACACTTCCGCCAGTAGTTCTACCCTCAATAGCTTGTAAAGGTCTCTCATAAAAATCAAGAATAGTAATTCTAACAAACTGTTCTTTATTTCGTATCCTATCTACCTCTTCTAAGAAAGTAGAGTCATTTAAGTAAGGATAACTTCTCTTCATACTTAATACTCTCCCTTCACTGTCTCACAAATATAATCTATAGTTGCATCAATAGGACACATAACATCATGATTATCTGTAAAAATATACCATTGACTATGATAATAAATATAACGACTACTCTCATTATGCAAGCTGGCTTTCATCATCGCCAGATACGGATCTTTTACAGTCTCTTCTGATCTTTTCAATAACATCTCTTGAGGTTCTGTTAAATCCACTTTCATAGTCTTAATAGTATAAACGCCATTCTTAATAGGATTTTCTATATCATCAATACTGTCTACTGTGATACCAGTATTAATGAACTCTTCGTCTCTAACTTCATTTCTATTGCCATCATGATCAACTAAGTGCATACCATAAATATAAGCATTAGTAATAACAGTATCTTTATTATAAAATCTTAATGTGCCAGTTGGTCCAACAACGTGTCTATAATAATCTGTATCAAAAGCATCTTTAACATAAATAACTGCGCCAGGCGCGCTTTCAATAGCAAGATAGTCAACCGAAAGCAGCTTGGTATAAAAGTCTTTTCGCTGAGTCTTATATTTCATATAAATAGCTCCAACGACAGATTGGTCAATATCAAAACTGCCCCATTGCTGACCCGCAATTGTACTATAATAATATTTAGATGCAGCAATCTTTTCTGAGTTTTCAGATTCGGTTAATACAGCTACATAATTAAAATCAACATCTGTATCAAGAGGAAAAGTGATAGAAGTAACGGCAGTTCCTTCATCTGATAACTCATAATAACCACGCGGGCTAACTATGATAGGTGTATTATTAATATAAACAAGATAACCATAAGCTAAATTTTCTGCGCGGGAACCTGACTCAGTGGCGTCCGAAGTCTTGGTCCATGGCTTCAATACCCCGCCGCCCGCATCTTCAATTAAGTATGGATCAGATGAAAATTCTAACTTAATAGCTCTAAAAACTTCTAAAGTATTAATTAAATCTGCGTCAACCATAGAATTATATTTTTCTTGTACTAGATTAAATAGATCTTCATTAGCTTTAACTACACCTTGCCATTGACCCACCTTACCATAAGTATGTGTTAAATCTTGGCTATAAGTTCCAACACTTAAAATACCATATTTTTCATAATTAGCTAATGTACACTCATCAACTTCATAAGCCATAGCTGAGAATGAATATAGCATTCTTCCAAGTGTTTGATTGGGAGTAAAATTAATATCCATCAATTTAACAAGTATGTTACCTTCGGTAGTTGATCTAAATAGTTTTATTGTATTTTCATATAGGAAGTCCATTACCTTCTCCCTAAATTCACGCTCATATATATAATCTTGGTACTCGTCTATATTCTCTTCTAGATTATAGTTATTATAATCATTGACGTAGCCCTTGTAAATTTTATCTTTATTAATAAACACGCCCTCTTCATCACAAAACCAGGTAATTAATCCAGCGATGGGAAATTGCTTATAGCAGACGCTACCATTCCTTCTGAAATAAGGATATTTTGATCCAATGGTCTCAGTTAATGATTCAGATATTGTCCGCTTGAAAGAACTGATATTAGGATCGTATCGTAATCTCACTTGCATATTATCTCTTGTTAAGAACATATCATCAAAAACAATCATTTCTCCATGCTCACTTAATACAGCAAAACTTCTCTCACCCTGCGTATTCACGGTCTGTGCAGCATATCTGTAAAAGATTCCGCTCTTAACAGTATAGTCATTCCATGTGTAATCAAGATGCTCAGTGGGCTCATTAGCGACTACATCAAAATGTATATCTTCCCATAGGGTAAAATTACTTTCATTAGAGCTACGTCTAATAACTAAGTTATTTACCATCATCACGCTCTTGTCTGAAAATACATTAATACTCATACATCCTAAATCTACATTTGGAGTGACTGTAATTCTAGCATCAAACTCTTCTAAATTACCTTCTACTACAGAAAAGTGCTTAATGTAGTCTCTATTTGTATACTCATTATAAGTCGTATATGATAGATTTAATCTATAATTAATATTTTCTTCTAACAAATAAGTTAATAGATAATTAATCTGGTTAGGATCTTCATAATAGTTAGTAAAAATCTCTCCAGAATCAAATATTAGTTCATCACTAGACTCATCATAAATATAAAATCTATAAGACTTTAGTGTCTCTTTCTCCAACTCCGCGTTCTCAAATTGCAAACTGCCAACAAAGTTAATGTTAAAAGTAGAAAATTGTACAATCTGATTATCATCCGTAACATTCTCAAAATTTCTCAAATATACTGTTGGTTGAGAGATGCCACGAATCAAACAAACCCGCGACCATTCAGAAAAAAATTTTTGATTATCAATTAACCATCCCGCGACTTTACCGTCCTCAGGAGGTTGGGGAGCATTGATGCTAGTAAATCTAATTTGGACTTTATAAAATTTATTTATCTCAAATTGTCCGCCCTCTATATCTATTTTAGGTATTATCTCAATATAATATTTATCATTCCCTCGCCTATTAGGATCTTCTTGTAACTGAGTTATCATTATCCCAGTAGGGTACTTAGTTGGGTTTAATACAGAAGCATTAGTGTTCTGATCATTAACTACTACTTGAGCATTACCTATATCTGTTTTTACATTATAAATAGATAAAGAGAAATATACTCGACATGGCTGAGTCCTAACAAACGCGGGCATCCATGTAGAGGTCTGAGGCGGATATAAATTATTTTCAATACCTATCATCCTTTTATCTCCTCTTGTTTACTCTTTGTCTTTTGGAGGGCGCTTAGGTAATGCTCTAAGGCCTTCCATTAACCCATGCACAAAGCTGTTGCCGCCTTCCTGCTTATAATGTGTATATCTCTTTTCTATACAATCTAAGCTATAATCATCAACCCAGCCTTTTTGCTCAGTAAAATAATGATATTCTCTTACAATAAAAGATTTAATATCATCCTTGTCTGATTCAGATAAAATAGCTATCTGATTCTGCATTGTATTGATTGTATCAGTATTTTTCTTTTGGGATTCTATCAATGTGTTGAGGCTATCATCTATCTTATTTAATCGTTCCTCTAATTGTTTGTCTTTATTATCTTCATCTGTCTCTTTCTGGAAAACTTGTCTTAATCTATTATATCCCCAATCCCAGAAAGTTACGCAACCTTTTATAGCAAGGGCTAGACAAACTATGAAACCTAGTATTTGTTCAATTGGGTAGTTTTGTAATAATTCCATAGTATTCCTCCTTTACTATAAAATTATAAAAATTTTACCTATAAAAATAAAAAGAGTTGCCCAATTACTCGGACAACTCTTGATTTTGTGCTTTCGCTACTTCTTCACGTTCTTTTGCTAAAACTTGAGAATGAACCTCATCAAGTTCACTCATCATATCTTTTATCATGTAATACACAAGAGAAATAGGAAGTTCGCTTTCATTAATAAGTTTAGCAATATTCTTCCTTAACTCCGCGCATCTTAAATTTATATTCATCCTTTTGTCTCCTTTATCTTCCTAAAGCCGCGATTTGACCTTCTAGACTTGAGATCTGCGCAGCCAATTGGTCGCATCTGCCATTAAGCGCAACACATTTCGTACTTATTGCGTTAACTAATTCTGACAATTTTGTATAAGTAGAACTATCAAAAGTCCATGTATTACCCGCAGTTAACTCAAGTTCTTTTCTTATCTTTACTGTATCGTGTTGGACGCCAAAAGCCATATCTGATGAAGTGTTGTATCCAGCCCATATCCAATATTCACTAGCTGTATTAGTTATGGTAGCAGATATACCACTAACTGCCTTATCAAAGTTACCCCACTCATCTGTCTTGCTTGGCGAATACAAAGAAAAGAAGCATGGCCTTTCAGCGGAACCATCTGACGCACGAGCCAACCTAATAATAAAATCACCTAAAATAATTCTGCGGTAATTGCTATCTAGTAAGCCTAAATCAATATGTGTGTCATCATCATCTGGCTCAACATCTAGTTGTAGTTGCTTAAAATGAGCAAGTCCGCTCTGACTAATTGACCAGTTAGGCCCTACTATATGGCCATCAGCATAAAGCGTAATATTTCCATCTCTTGATTTTAAGTTATCGTCATTGATTACCCAGCCACCAATGTCACCAGTGATAGAATGTAAATTACCATATTTATCAACACTAAAATTACCGTTGCCATACTTAATTTCAGGAGTAGTCAAATCTATCATTAAGCCGTCTCCACTTTCTACTCCATTCTTAAAGTAATTACCACTATAAATCTGCGCACGGTTGTTGGTTGGATCAATAACAATCTGGCCTGATCCGCGCTTACCGAACTCTGATTTACCAGTTTCTGCGTCTAAAAAGATCGTTCTTTCACCATGATCATAACCAAAGAAACCAACTTCTTGCTGGCCATAAGTTTCTTTAACTTTACCCATTACTACGCCAGTAAAAGTGTTATCACTTTCTTTAATGCCAGCGCCCATCTGCGGAGCTAACAAGAAGCCACCCTCTTTATTTAGCTCTATTGTATTACCATCCCAACCATTAATTGCAGCATTACCATGAGTATCTAAATACAAATGGATAGGTATATGAATGCGAGCAACCTCAGCCCCCGCGTGTGACAAAACTGCTTCAAGAGCTGTTGACTTAGACTCTCCATCGTACTCATCCAATAGAGAAATAGCCTTCTGCGCCCTAGTGACAACAACATAATTATTATTAGTGATGTAATTAGGATAACCTAAATAGTTCCATTGGTAATCAATTAAATAAGTATTAGAAGTTTTTTCACTCACATCTTCCCAATAGCCATTACCTAAATTATATGTAGTAACAAGAGTAAAAGGATTAGTTTTATCATATGTGGGTTGGCGGCCATCGTTTGCATAAATAGCATATCTAAAACCAGTATATTCTTTTAAATTAACTCTGTAACTATCATTTTTTAGTCTAACTGAGATAATTGGCATTGTAGCTGTATATTCTACATTATCATAAGTTAATTGTACTTTTATAATATTTATTGGGTTATCATTCCTATATCCAGTAAAGCTAAGAACTCCAGTAGATTCTTGAATACTAAAAGCAGAAACACTTCTATGCGTAATATCTGATGTCCATGTGTGGTCTGGATCTATAATTCTATAATTATTGATTGGTATACTCCATCTTACTCTTCTGACTGCGCGGCCCTCAGTTGAAGTGCCATCGACCGCGGCATCAAAAATTTTCTGTTCGTTATGCCATAATTGCGCTTTGAAATATACTCCCGCGGTCGCCGGTGTATAGTTCCATTGAGCTGAACCATCAGATAATTCAGTGACAGTTGGATAAAGTGGCGCGACAACGCCTCCACGTACATTTGGCACTATTTTACATAAGAAATCTGTACCATTAGTGCCTGGCTCGCCCTCTTTAGAAAAGGTAAAATTTGTTTGCGCGCTTAAACTCACACCTTTATAATCTACATATAAAGTGATCATATTTTGATTGTAAGATATGTTATATCTATCCTTAATATCATAAGAAAGTGACATAATATTACTATACGTTGCAGTATCTGTTCCAACAACAGAAGGATGGTAAGATGATGGTATCTCAATCATTGTGTTTACTGTAGGCACGACCCACTTAATATCACTATGTTCAATTACATCATCTTCGATAGGATTACCTAAATTATCAAACACTGTAAATGTAAGTGCTTTAATACTAATTGGCTGCTCAGCTGTAGAACTTGCAGGACTGACACCTGCGTAATTGTATTTATATACATAATCTGCGTCATTAATAATAAGATGATACATACCTTCTGCTTCAAGATTATTGTTTAAAACAATAGAAGCAGTACCAAGGTAGACATCTCCATCATAAACAGAGCATTGATACGTACAAAAGTTAACAATTGTATTTATTTGAACATTATGTATTTTATTATTCTCTACACGTGTAATTAAATCATACGCGGCTAATTGCTTTTCTAAATCAGCTAGCTTACTTTGATTAGGCGCGGCGGGCGCCGACTCATTCGCTATAGACCTAGTTAAATCATCATATTCTGTCTTCAGGACATTATAAGTAGTATTTTGTTCCGCGGTCGCCGGTAATGTCTGATAGACTCCAGAACTATCTGTCATACCCCAGGCAAATGTGTATTGACCGGGACCCGCGCCATTAACTAAACAGGTGAGAGTAGGATGTCCTATATCAAAATAAAACTGCGTTCCCGCATCAGAAGTTATAGTAATGTCATAAGGTGAAGACATATTCTTAATGGTCACTACTTTAGAAATAACACTATTATCATAAATAGCTACGCATTTATACTTCACTTCCTTTGCTACCACGTCAGACTTCTTGACATCTAAAATATAAGACATAGGTATCCATTCAACTACTGGTTCTTCGCCTTCGGCTTCTGGAGCAATAATATTATAAGGATTTAAACACTTCCAACCTTGACCGCCATATTTATTATACTCTTTACTAGTAACAGTAACGCCAACACTTTGAACAAACCAATAAAAAGATATTTTCTGTGAATCATAATTAACTACACTACCCTTAACTCGTAGTTGACCTTGTAAACTTCTTACGTCAGTTGGTAAGTCTCCATCAGTAAAGTATGTTCCTTGCGGTGTTATAATAGATAAACTATAATTACTTGCGTCTCTTTCACTTAAAGGAACCGCACCACAAAATTCTATGTTTGTAATAAAAATATCTTCTGGCGGATTGTCCTTATAATGCGGAAATCCTTTGCAAAATAAAGCAATATAATTAATACCAATAAAGTTAGAACCATCTATATCAAAAATGGCATATTGCTTTGTCGGGGTTACTAACTTATATGGATTGCCAATCATCTTATCAACATCTAACACATAGTCTCTGGTTACCTCTGCGCCAGTTGCATTATCCATAAACTTAAGTGAGAAGATGATTCCGTAGTCGCCTCTGTATTGTTGTTCCGCGGCCAATGCTGTTTCGACCTGAATCCCGCATTTTAAATATTTAGATGTTTTGATATATTCATTAAGATCTGTTGCATCAACGTTTAAACAGTTTTGCCCAGCGCTGCTCTCATACAACATAATTACATCACCATCTTTTTTATATGAATGCAAGCCAGGCCATTCTTTAACTTGTTCAACGCAATTTTTACCAACAGTATCGTATAAATCTTTATCTTCAACAACAGGAATATAGTTAATACCAAGCTTCTTAACTGTGCCAATGATTCTTTTGTCTCTTGACATATCATTACCTGGCACTAGCACATATACACTGCTACCTTTTGTATATGTGGCATCAGTATTTTCAGAGTATGCGTAAAACATACCATCTTGATACTTTACCTTATATTCACCTATTGTTTTATCTGTGCACTCAACTATGACAGCTTGAATCGTTCTATCATAGCCTGCGTCAGATACAGTCTTGTTAACTATTATGTCAATAGCTTGTAAAATATTATTTTCGAGCTGACCCATAGTTATTCTCTCCTTTTTTCTCTTATATATTAATATGTATTCTGTGTCCAGAAAAATTGACAAAAATGACCAAATAAAAAAAAGGAGGGCATAAAGCCCTCCTCTTATCTTCTATTGCTAAAAGCGTGCATAGATGCAGCATTCACTAAGTTATTTAAAGCTTCCTCGATCTCTCTCGCATCGCGGACTCCTGGGAAGTTAGCCTCGATGTGCACATTCTGATCAAGAGCTCCCGCAGTATTAGGCGTAGCTGTAAATCTCGTAAAACCAATACCGCTTGTTAGATTAGCCATATGTGCATTAGTAGCTGTGTTAAGATTATTGATTAAATCATCCATGTGACGAACGATACCAACAGCAGATAAGATATTCTGTGTATCTGTTTGATTAAGAACTAGTTCTTTTTCGTGAAGAATCGCAGCTTTGCCTCCACTGCCAGCCCAGTTACCTGTGTAACCACCTGTATCAAAAGCAGTAAGTGGCAACCAACCGAATTTCTTTTTAGTAGTTCCCCATCTTACGTGAACAGGGTAATCTTCAGCCGCAGATTTATTATATCCAACGATCTCAACCTGCCCTCCAACCTGTCCTTCAAATGTCGCATATCGAGCATACGGACCGCTATAATAAGGCGTTAATGAAAAAGTTTTCTTGTCATTAAGATTATAGCCTTTGCCAGAAGCACCAGTAAATAAATAATTAGCTCCAGATGGACTTCCGCTATTAGAATAACCTCCGCCGCCAAAACCACTTTCAGATCCAGAACTGCTACTACTATTACTCCCAGGGCCACTAGTATTAGTTCTATTTTGTAGCACGTTAGCAGGTATGTTACTGCTTGCAGAAGGACTATAACCATCATCCCAATCCGCGGACGCCGCTGCTTCCCGCTGGGCCTGGGCTAATTCGTATGCAGCGGTCGCCGCGTCTTCAGCAGCACTCTTAATCGCTCCATACTTAGTCTCTAAATCATCTAACTGACCTAAAACACCCTGAATAGCTGGAATTAATTCATCTCTATACTTCTTAATTAAGGCATCATTACTACTCATTAAATCTCTTGTAGCTTGAACACCTTCAGTGATTCCAGTATGTAGCTGACTAAAGGTGACGTCCGCAGCATCTTCTAGTCTACTTAAGTCTTCCTGGTAGTTATTAGTAGTCTCTACCAATTCTGAGAAAGCCTCGCTACATGTAGGAATAAAACCACCCTCGCCAGCGAAGGTGTCCGCCATATGCTGAACTCCTGAATCCCACTGAGGTATCAAACTATTCATTAGCTCGTCCTTCTCAGCTTGACTCATGTTCTTGAAGTTCTGGACGTCGGTTTGGTACAACAAAGCGAGATCCGCGAAAGCAGAATCATAAAGATTATTCCTGATATAAGCGTTCTCTGTAACAATACCATTGATTAACTCACCATACTGCTCAGCCAACAGCGCTTCCCGCTTATTTCTCTCTTCTGGGTCTAATGTAGGATCAAGATATAACTCTTTCAGCTTATCCTGGAACTCCTCATAAATACTATATAAGTCATCAAGATTCTGTTGATACTGATTCTTATCAAAGTTATACAAGTCATTCTGTGCGTCTTGTAACTCTTGCTGCTTCTGCGCGACCTCTTCCTCATCTGATACATACTGATAAGTATAGTTACCTTGAGAGTCACGTCTTAGACGAAGATTAGTCTTGCTTTGTTGCGCGTTCTGTAAGGCTAGCTGTTTCAGAGTTAACTCATAGATCATATTAGCACGCTCAACATCATACTCGGTCAGCTTATCTTTCTCACGTAAGTAGTCTAACTGCTGACCCATGACATCTCTAATCTTTTGTTGGTCAGCTAAATTATCTGTACTGTCAAGAGCATCTAAGTATTTATTTTCTAGCTCTTGAACAGCTTGCATTGCATTAATATTATCAAGATACCTTTCAGCATTAGCATTGATTAAATCCCATTCCTCGCCAACGTAATCTAGCCCAAGACCGCCTGTAACTTTATCATTGAGTTTATCAAAAATCATGTTGATAATATTGCTATATTTGTCAATAATGTTTTCTACAGCTTCTTCAACTTTACTATTTAACTGCTCTAAAGAATCCTGCCATTCCTCTTGCCATTTTTCGCGGGCTTCGGGATCAGTTTCTAGATCCGTCATCTGTTTAGCATAATCAACGCGCTTCCGCAAGAAATCTAATTCATTATTATCATTCTCTTGAATCTGCCGATAGTACTTATCCATGTCAGCATACGCATCATCACCATATAACAAACCAATTAGATTCATATCATGATTAAGTAAATCATTAATATAATCATACTGGTCTACATGCTTATCAAACTCGTCGATAGCTTTGTCTATCATATCCAGGTAAGACTCTTTAATCTGATCTGATAGATCTTTCATATCTTCAAGCTGACTCATTAACTCAGAATAATAATTATCTAAGTCTTCAAGCGCTTGCTGCGCATCCTTACCATAGATATCACTTACTCCACCAGGTTCCGCAAGTTTCTGGACTTCCGCGATAGTTTTATTTACCTGAGTTGTTAATGCTTGGATAGGACCAGTCCCCGTATTAAAAGTATCTAAAAACGCGTAGTAGTCTTCTAGATCTGATGTAGCATTACCTAAGATATCATCGTCTGCTATCTCTCTTAATATCTTACGGCGGAACTCGCTAAAGTCTTTCTCAGCCTCGGCTATGTCTAGCCTTAGCTCGATCTCCGCGGTAAATTTCTGGATATTAATCTCTATTTGACGGTCAAAAGCTTCTTCGATGTTATCTTGTAACTCAGGAATTTCTTTAGATATTATTGTATCATACCGACTAATATTATCTTTTAAGGTCTCATAATCTTTTTTGGCCCGCTCAACAACATCTTTGAATGTTTTTTGTTCATCCGCAGATAAGGAATTATATAAATCTATTAAATTATTTACTTGATCCATTTTCACTTGAAGAATATTAGTATAATTAGTTAAATATCCTTCTGAATCAAAAGTAGCTCCTTGAGCGCTTAAAACATTTCTTAGTTCATTTGCTTCATCTTTTTCTAGTCTGATTTTATTTTCATAAACAGCTTTTTGTTTTTCTAATACATCAAGTTGATCATTTAAATTTGCTAGCAAATCATCTCCAGCTAGTTTATCTTGATCTCTTTGGATTCTGGATAGCTGCTCATCTAACTTTTCTAATTCTAAATTTATATCGTGATAACGCTCAGCTTGATCTTGTAAATAATCAATAAAATCAGGATCTTTATCACCACCACCACTCTTTTTTCCTACTCCTTTTCCACTACTAATATCAGTAAATTTCTTCTCTAAATCAACACCGCGAGCGCCAAGCTCTGTAATCATCCCTTCAATATCATTAGCTTGCGCACCAACAGAATCAGCTAAATTTTGATATAAATCTGCTAATTCCGCCCATTCTTGTCTAGTAGTGTCATAAGTGCTAGTTAATGCTCTATCTGTTCTTTCAGCTGCAACAGCTTCGCCAGATTTACCCGCACTTCCTTTATATTGAACATCAAAGTCTCCGGCATTTACAGCTCGACCGCCCGCCGCGACAGATGCCATATTATCAGCTGCTGCATTAGCAAAATCAGCAGAAGCTTTCGCGGCTGCTGCGAATCCTTTAGTCCAGTTATCTGCAACTATACCTGCATTAATATCTGAATTATCTGCTGTTGCTTGTTGATTATCAATCTCTATTTGAGCAGTATCTTTTGAATTTAATTCTTTTATATTACTTAGCTCATTTGAAATGATAGCCCTAGCTTCAGAAGAAGAAATTTCTGTGTTAGTTTCTACTCCAGCTAATGCTCTAGCAGCTTCGGCCATTTGTAGATAAGACTGTTGTTTAGCTCTTAATAAAGTAGCTTGTGCTTGCAGTTTTTCAGCCGCAGCGTGCATATCAGCTGCAACTTCTGTTCGAGCAGCATCAATGGCTGAATTAGCTATTTCTTTATTAATTTGTACTGTTCCATCCCCAAGATCTTTCATACCTTGGATAATTCCAGGAAAAGTATTATTTAATTCTCTTATATCATCAACAGCTACAACAAAATTTTTACCAATTAAAGAAGCTTTCTCTTCTATATCCTCCATAGCCGCGACTAAAGAATCAAATTCACGTTCAGCTTGAGAATGTACTTCTATATCAATAGAATATTCAGCATCTAATAAATCATTGACACTATTAATAAACTGTTCAGGATTAGCTCTAATACTAATAACTCCAGTTTCAGTAGTAATTTTTTCTAATTCATCTTCTGTTTTTTCAACTGCTTTATTAGCTTCTTCTGCCAATCTATCAAAATTTAATTTATTTACCGCATCTTGAATTTCTTGTAAGGCTTCTATATAATCTTGCGTACCAACTTCCCAATTACTAGAAACAACATTAAAAGCTCTACTAATATTAGGATATTCATCGGAATATAGTCGTTGCAAGTCCTCCTTTAACATTGCTAACGTATCTAAATAAGCTTTCAATTCTTCGTTATCTTTGTCTAATAAATTGGTATAATCTATATCGCCAGATTGTATTTGTGCCATTATGTCGCTAGTTTGAGGAGCGATTGTTTCGACAACAATACTAATTCTATTTTTTCTAGCTTGATCTAATTCATTATTTATATCTGCAATACTCTTTTGTATTTTATTACCAGCATTGTCTTCAAGAGATAAATCTACGGTGGCAATTAAAGTTAAATCATTATTTTGTTCCCATTCTGAAATTTGTTGTTCAATATCAGTTATATTTTCTCCACTTTGAGCTAACAAATCTCTAATTCTATCTGCTACATTCTTTTCCTGCTCAAATAAATTAGATAAATCAAAAGAACTAAAATAGTCTTCTGTCAATTTCTCCAATTTATCCATCTGATCTGTATTTAAATCATCTAGCGGAGCTTCAAACATAATATCACTTAATTGCTCTTGAAATTTATCTCTATAATCTTCAAATTCAGATAAGGTATCAATTGTAGCTATATCATAGTCTGGAAGTAATTCTGTTTGTGCAGCGGCAAGATTTACCATATTTTGCTCTAAATGTTCTTGAGCATCTAGGTAAGCATCATAATTTTGTTTATTATCTTTTAACCATTGATTTAATGATTCTCGGTATAACTCAGATTTATTTTTTGTTTCTTCATCAATATCTTGCATATCTGAATATGCTTGATTTATAGTTTCATAAACTTTAATAAAAGCTTCCGGAGTTTTAATATCATAAATGTCAAAAGAACGAGTTGGAACACTAGCATCTTCAATCTCTATTTTATTGGTTTCTCCAATAATATCTTGTTCTAATAAAGGTTGCAACGCATCGTTTAAAACATCTAATATAGCCTTTTCATCATTAGTAGTAAGACCAGCCTTAAAGCTAAGATTAAAAGTGCTGCCACTCGGAGCTGGCTGAGCACCGCCATAATACAATGCCTCTTCCGCGCTTTTAATTTCAGTTTGAGACGCTTCTAAACTTTTTTGAGCTTCTTCAACTCTTTTTCTTTTAATTTGTTCATTTACTCTATTATAACTTTCTTCAAGTGTGTCTACTTGAGCAATTTCTTCGCCTAAAGCATCAGCTAATTCCTTTGTAGCAGTAATTAACTCTTCTTTTCCAGAACCAGTATCTTTATATGCCTTATATAATTGTTCATATTTTTCATAAAGAGTTTGAACGCTTTCTGCTTCTTCATATTTTTGAGCGGCCTCATCTCTAGTAGCTTCTGCATTTTTAGCTAATTGTTCATTAACTTTTTTAATATGATCAGTATAAAGAACCATTGCTCCAATAACTGCTCCAATGGCAGCTATTGTTGCTATTAACGGATTTCCAAGTAAAGACTTATTAAAAGCTTCTTGCATAGCAATTTGTTTTGCTTTTGCATCACTTTCAATATTTTCAGCTTGGATTAATTCAACAATACTTAAAATTTGATCTTTATATTGTGCATTAACCTGCTGCAAATTCATATGCAGCATACCTTGCAATTTAATAGCAATCTGATTTTCTATATTAGCCGCAGATTGTGCTCTTGCACCACCAGTAACAACAGCATCATATGCAAAATACTCTTCAATAATTTTTGCTATTTGCGCTTGAGTGAGCGTAAATTGTTGATTTTCAGCAGTTTGCGCCAAAACATGAGCAGTAGTCACACTAGTTACAGTTGCTTGTAAAGCTCTATATGTCCCCATTAATAAATTAGTTGTTCCAAAAGCTTCGTTTAATCGAGCAAAAGAACTAATTAGCATTGGAAAAGAAGTCCCAAAGAAAATTAAACTTTGAGTCATCTTATCTCCAAATGTAGCCTCTTCATCTTTCCACGTGCTTAAAACATTTCTAAGAGAATTAAAAGCAAACCCAACCTGCCCCATAGTGCTAGCTAATTGGGTAAATTGTGTTACCGCAGCACGAAGATCCAAACCTTTAGTTAAATCTTCAAAGTTTTGTCTTGTTGCATATATTTTTTGCTCTAAGTTTTTAGTTGCGCCATCGGCCTCTTGTTCGATAACAGTGCGAGTTTTTTTAGCCTCTTCCTGAATCCGAACCCCTGTGGTTCTCATGATCTCTACTACTCTATTAGCAGCATTTCTCACATGAACATCTTCTACAACCATTCTGTCAGCACTGGCACTAGAAGCCTCTCTTGCAGATTCATATTCTTTTAAGGCAGCAATTAAATCTTGTAATATTGGAGTTTGTTGTCCATATGTGGTAATCCAATCATTAGCTTTATTAATAGACTCTCCAATTTCAACATTTACATCTTCTAAAGCTTTTTTATATTGTTTCGCACTATTTGCTTGGCTACTTAATCTTAAAGCTTCATCTGCAATTTCTCTGAAATTTCTAGCATTCTTTGAAACTTCATCGAACTCTTGCGATAAAGATGTTAATTCTGCTTTTACATCATCCGCCTGCTTAGGCCCAAACATATTACTAAAATTAAATTGAGGATCTACAAAATTTTGAACAAAATCTGTTGCAGCCTGTTTTGTAGCTTCCCATTCAGCCTTATTATTTTGTAATTCATGAGTTTGATTAATAATACTGTTTGCTATTTGATGCTCTTGTTCAGTTACTACTTTCCCATACGATAGTATTTGCTCTCGCATTCCAATAAGTTCACGAGTATCGCTATCATTAATATTAAGACCATGAAACTGCTCAAGAATTTCCATTTGGGCTTGCAACTTCACTGCATTTTCTTGTAGTCCCCGCATATTAAGAATGCTTGTTGCTATTCCACTAGCAATTTGCCTAGAAAAAACTTGAGTTCCGATAGCTCCAAGACCTAATAAAACATTTTTTCCTCCACCAATAGTCTCTACAAAAGCATCCATACCCGCAACAAGATGAGTTAAAGCATCAACTACTCCATTTATATCATCTGCGTTAAACAAAGATGCGTATAAATCTTCTGTTTCTGCTCTTAATTGTTTTAAATGCGCGGCAGTGCCTTCCATATAAATATCTTGCTGTTCTTGCAACGTACCCATAGCATTACGAGAAGTCTCTATTGCTTCACTGTACATATCCCAGTTGTCAAATAGAGCTAACATATTATTATACTGACGAGTACCTGCGATTGACTGAGAAAGGAAGATTTGCTGTTCTCGTGACATGGTATCCCATTTTTCACCAATCTCTTCAATGACGTCACCCATATCACGTAACTTATTATTTGCATCAAGAACATTAATACCCATTTGAGCCATTTGCTCAGTATAATTATCAAGCGTAGTTTCTTCATCTAATCCAGCTTGAATATCTGACATACGAGCATATACACTTCTTAATGCAACACCAACAGATTCTGGTGCTTGACGAGTAACAGATACAATAGTAGCTAACTGAGCATTTAATTGATCAACATCGACGCCCATCAAGTTTGCGGCTGATGCTACACGGCTCATGCCTGTACTTAATTCTTCTAGATCCGCAGCAGTGGAAGCAGCAACCGCGGCTAACTTATCGACATACAATTCAGCCTCATCGGCAGTAACCTTATAGCCATTCCACACAGCAGTTAATTGCTCTGATACTTCAGCAGTACTTTGCTGAGTAACATTAGCAGCTTTTAAGGTTGTTTCAGTTCTTGCCTGAACATCTTCATCACTTAAACCCTGTTGATAATAGATCAAAGAAGCGTTAGTATAATCAGTTGTATATGCAGCTAAAGATTTTGCAGCATTATTAGCCTGCAAAGCGAACTCTGCCATATCGTCCGCAGATTTACCGGTAACTATTCTAATATCATTTAGAGAATGATCTAAATCTTTTGCAAAACTGTAAGCCTGTTGAATAGAACCAGTAATAGAGTTAATAATACCTGCTGTTATATTCCATCTGATTGTGTTGGCCATTGTGGTGGCCATTTTATCTAATAAAACATTACTTTGTTTTAATTGTAAATTTGTTGTTAAAATATCATTTGTAATATTTTTAAAAGCCCTTTGCCCTACCTGCCCAGCAGAGCTAAAGTCCTGATAAATTTTTTGTAAGTCTAATGATCTTAATTCTTGCTGAAATTGCGTTAAATTAACTGCACCTAAACTTGAATTAAAAGAACGAGTTAAAGCATTTCCCAACTCAGTAGCAGACATTCTCAATTGTTTTAATTGTCTGTTTGCTTCTTGTAAATTCATTCCGCTATTTAAATCCATTAAATCTTGAGTCGTAAAGCTTCTCAATTCATTTAATGAGCGCTTAATTTCATCTAGGCTAGTTTTATTCAACTGGTACCCAACCTGAAAAGTAATCTGGTTAGCCATATCTATCCTTGTACCTCCTTGACAAAATAAAAATAATGCCTCTACTACCATATTATGATAATAGAAGCATTAATATTAATTTATTTTGACCTTATTTACTTTCCGTCACCTTCAAGAGCATCCGCGGCTAAGGCACGCCTACCGATTGGCCTATTTCCATTCGCGGCTTCCGCGAATTTAATAACTTCCTGGTACTTTTCAGGATTGAAGTTATCCACAATTTGTCTAGCGGCTTCCGCGTTCTTTGGTAGGTCAGTAATTAAACTTTGTAGCACAGCCGCGGCGCTGTTACGATACTTCATGTTATCCTTAACTAAAGAATTAATATAGACATTTAAAGTATTATACTCATCATCATCCATATTAGCTAAGAAAACATTCATAAATCCGCTTTGTACAAGCTTGTCATATAACACTTCTTCAACCTCTCTATCTTCATCAGTGAACTGAATGTCTGTGTACATATACACCAGATGAAGGTGAAAATACATATCAATCTTTAATGGATTATATAATCCGTCTTCCTTTGCTTTCTGTAAAGTAATCATTACAAGATCATACTTATCTCTTGTAGGTAAGTATTGCTTAACTTGCACTTTCTGATTATTAAAATCAAAAGTTTTTACTTTATCTTTAATGGCAGTATTTAGTTGCAGATCATTAAAATTAACCATACCTTTTCTCCTTTTGTTTTTTCTCAACTCTATTTATATTATATCACAAAATTTTCTATTTGTCAAGGTGAGAAGCTCTTAAGGCCAGCCGCGTATCGCATTAATGCTCCAGTTTGCATCTTCAAATCTATTTTTATTGATTGCAGATTTCTTAATAATGTCAAAATACGCGCATTTGGCCCATTATCGTCATATTCCTGTTCTATTGTAAAATCAGCTGATAATAGTTTAGATACATATATATTTTTACTACTAATGCCATTTTCATCACCTACAATAGCTTTTTGTATGTAGTAAATCAAAGCTTTTATATTATATACAGAAATCTTTTTCTCTATTGCATTGTTAATAATTAATAATTCAGCTTTATTGTTTACATCGAATCCTTCCATTCCAAGTCTTATCATCAAAGCGTTCATAAGTTGATTAGCTTGTTTAAGTCTACTACTATCAGAAGTTTTATTATCAGTTGAAGTTATTACATTAAGATAATGTGTGCCAAAATCATAGTCATTAGATAGCGCCAGCATACGATATAAATTAGAATTTTGAACAAGATGGATTGAATCTGACAATGTAGTAATATTTTTAGCAGAGACATTTTTTGTCTTAATAGAATTATCTAATTGATCTTGATAAGTAATAACAACGTCTGTCTTATCTCTAACAGTAGTTACTTTCATTTTAAAATTTTTTTCATTAATAATATCTATTGGTCTAGTCGCTGTATATGCGGATTTAGTTATATCGGGAATAGAAAGCTGCGTTCTATTTGTACCTTGAACATTAGTTTCAGTCAATTTTTGCATAGCTTTAACCAATTCTTCTTCAGCTAATGTAGAACCCTGCAATTCAATATAAGGCAATAACCACTCAAACACATCTCCACTCTCATTTGTAAGTAACGGAGTTCTATTCCATAAACTAATTATCTCTTTAAGCGTTTGCACGTCTACCGAGTTAGCAGGTAATTCTCTTGCGCCACTTTCATTTGCTAATTTTTTTATAATTTCCTGAACTCGCGCCTGAGCTGTCTCTAATTCTCCTTTTGCTTCTGGTACACTCTTAAAAGCATCCTGATTTAATAATTCTTCTATTTCTTTTGCTTTCGTCAATAGATCTTCAGCTTTTAAACTCTGTATTCCTTCTATTGTTTTATAGCTAGTTTTCGCATCTTTAATCGCGGCAATCATATTTTCATATAAAGCATTAGTTTCAATAGACAAATTACTAGGATTGAATGTTCCCGCAATTAAACCAAATTCCTTTTCTAACTTTTGGTTAACAGCTTTCTCAAAAGCTGCTCTAAATCTATTAGTTTGAAAAGTATTAGCCTTGGGATAAAATAATTCATTATATTGTTCTTCTAATTGCTTTGCTTCGGCCATCATAGCTTGATAACTTGTTTCTTGTCCAACTCTACTTTTAACTCTACTATAAACACTACCCCATTTTTCTCCATTGCCATCTCTAGTAATTCCATGAACATCATAATTTTCTTTATGTAAATGGACATAGTTACCTAATGCGCTCATAATTTATCCCTCCATAAAAACAAAAAAAGGGAGGACATATGTCCTCCCTTTATTCTCACTGTGCCTTTGGTTTTGTATCGCCATAAGTAATATTGTCAAAATGTAACTCAGACTCCGCAATAACCTTTTTCTCTTTATCTTTAACAGTAATTCTTAAATCTGTAATTACAGAGGTTCCGCTATCTTCAGCAATGCGAGCTACGATAGTTTCATCATATGGAACTATTTTTTCGTTGCTATACTCGCCCTCACCATTTTTCTTAGCTAGTGTCATTTCGTCTCCGCCAGGAACATTAATCTGGGTTGGGAAGAAATAACCTGTATTTGGACCACTTGCACTGAAATCAGTCCAAGCCTCGTCTATTTTATATAGCTCTGCGGTAACGCTACCATTATCAGAAATTGTTGCGCTCTTCACAAGATCTCCGGCAGTCTTATTACCTAACTCTAAAGATGCTTCAGCATCCATTACCTGGAATGGAGAAACACTATCTTCAGCGGCCTCTGGTAGAGACTCAGCATCGTCATGCGGGAATACAGGTAGAATGTTAGTATTAGCAGCATGCGGGTCATTAATAATCTGCATAGCGCAAAGTACTTTACGTCTTGGTTCAAAATATGTATATCCTGGGAAAGCGTCCATTGTGAAGCTGAACGTTGAAGGATCACCAGTTGAAGCCATTGAGAATGTGAAGTTAGACTGAATCTTAACGTTTGGGAATGTCAGCTCAGCAGGCATATCGAAACCATCGTTCTGGCGTCTGAACAGCGTGCTAGCTTCAACATAGTAGTAACCACCAAAGTTCTCGGCATCAATCTGTAACTCATCAACAACAGTAGAATCCTTAACTACATAGTAGTCAACAAAGTAAGTCTTGCTGGCAGGAATAGTACCAATCAGCTTTTTACCACTCTGGTCTACAGTTAAGTTCTCTAACATATCACCAGTAATAGAACCATCGGCCTCAGCCTCAACGACGAATACAGGAGCAGTCGCACAGACTTTCTCATCTTCGTTCAGCGCATCAGTTAAGTCAATCTCATTAGAGCTACTATAGGCCTGGCTTGTTCTGTGAACGTGAACCTGTCTATTAGCATATTCGCCCTGGAATAAGCCAGCACCAGATAGAATAGCGAATCCCATAGGAGATAATAGAGCATCTTCAACAGTGAATGTTAATGTTTTCAAGTGTTCAAGGTCTTTTAACCTTGCTTAGACTATATCTTTATGCCAGACAAGCGTGGATTTTATATCGTCTGGTCATACTCTTCACAGTTTCCATAAAGGAACACTTAGTCGTTGAAGTTTTTAATTATAATTTGCCAGAAATCTGAAGTAACTAAGAAAGTTTCTATATCATTAAAATATTGATAAGGAATTACTAAAAAAGGTATCTTATTATCTTCAGAAAATTTTCTTTTTATGTAATCATGTTTTTGCTGTGTTAAAAGTCTTTCGGGAGTGTCCCATCCTGTGCCTGATGTAGAATAATGTAAAGAGCCATTGTTTTCTATTAATCCAATTAATTCCTCTTGCTGATTAAATAAAGCAAAATCAAAAGGAAGTGGTTGTTTATCTCTACAGTCATCAAATTTATATTCTCTTTTAAAAGGAATATTATATTTTGCAAGTATTTTAGCCATCAACTCATTGGCTTTAGAATTTAGACAACCACATGAAGATGTTGTACCAAAAAATAAATTCTTTCCTAATACATCCACTTTATTTCCACAATCACAGTCGCATTTATACCAATAGTTTCCATTCTTTAAGTAACAATCTGTAATTGTAAGATAACCATACTTTTCACCAATATGGCTTTGCGCGTTTTCTAAATTCTTTTGTTTTGTTCGTTCTGATTTTAAACAACCGCAACTCAAAGTCCTACCTGTTGTCAGTGAACCGCCAAATACACTTTTAATAGTTCCGCAATCACACTTACAAATATAATATCTTGGTCTGGATAAATCTTTCTTTAACACTGTCCATCGACCAAACTTACTTCCGATAATTTGAGAAGCGCATTCTTTACTACATGCTTTTGAAGTACCATTTATTAAAGAAGTACCTCGAACAGATCTTTCATTACCACAAACATCACACTTACATAAAAAATATTTAATTCTATGTTCATTGGTGTGGTCATATTTTATAACCTCCCAATGATTAAATTTCATACCTGGCTTAATCTCACTTGGAGTCATATTTTAGTCTCCTTTTTCTAGTGTTTAATAATTAACTTACCTGCGGATTATCCAATCTTTAACCTTTTTACCATATCTTTGTGATTAGCAAAGCCCTTATTCACATCACTGCAATAAGTTGGTAGTTAAAGCTCTAAGGAGATCCCCGCAATTCAAAGAGTTGTTTTAGAAGGCAACAACATTAACCTGGACTTTAGGTATTATTAGTCTTCGCCTTCCCACGCTACTAATCGAGTATTACCCTTGCCACCAGTAGCATAAACTGTGGTGGCTGCACCTTCCATAGTAGAGGTCTTAGCTGAATCGATGTAGAGAACAGGTTGGCCCTTTTTGAACCACTTCTCGCCGATCTTTGTGTCTGCTTTTGCCTTAAACACAACGTCGCAAATTTCGCGTACACCAAATTTCATTTAAATTTTCCTCCTTATTTAATTTATCATTAAAACTTAGTGGATTTCTTTCATCCAATGTTCTACCTCTTCGACATCTTTAGCACCCGCTAATTTAAGTTGTATATAAGTGTCAAAATCTTCTTTAAGATTAAAACGCTCAAACTCATCGAATAATTGGTAGACTGTATATTGCAAAAGAGAGTTCATATCTTTGGACTCTCCTACTGCTAGTATTGAAACATAACGACTAAAAATAGCAACTTTATCTATACTCTGACCACGTGCAGCTGCCGCTTTTTGGCGTCCACGTTGCAGCTTCTCCGCGATTTCTCTAGCCTTATCACCTTTTGGATTATAATCTTGCGCGGCTTTTGCTTTCTTTAAACAAAAAATACTCACAAGTATATCTTTAAATTCTTCAAAGTTTATGGTATTGATAGTATGTGGAGGTTCGCCATCTTTTATTAGCAAAATACAACTATCTTTTATAGAAATCTTATATTCTGGAAACAATAGAGTCAAAACTTGCATTACATTGATACGAGTTTGTTTCAAATTACTATTTTTGTCATTCATTATTGACATAAATACTTCAAAATTGCTTTTATTCTCTAAATTAATTTTGTCCTCGTTATTTAAAATATCTTTTGAAAAATTTAATAACTCACAACCAGAGAATAAAGCCTCTTCACCTATATAGGAAATCTCTTTGATTGTAGGCTGATGAATGATAACTTGGGCGTCTACAAAAGGAATGTCACTGCCTGATATTAACAATAAGTCATTGTTCATCTTCATCAACGTCCTTGAAAGGAATTTGATCATCGCTACCATGAATAGCTTTGTAAATCATAGTATATCCAGCCAAATCTTCACTTAAAATCAATTCATTACATCCTGCAAACTGAAACGTTCCTATACCAGTTAATTTAGTTTTATCTAATAAACCATCAATATAACCAGCTATCTTAAGCGGTCGCACCCTATAGTTACCTAAATCCCAGCAATCTGTATGACAAACGATATCAAAAGTAACTAAACAATCCCTGAATTGAGGATTTGTTGGATTAGGTGTAAAATTATCAAAAGTAAGAATGATGTAAGCCTTAACCTCTTCATGCTCAGGCAATCTAATCTTTGGCGCGAGTCTAATGTAGCCATATTTTTGCATATCTGCAACGCTCATATTAATGCTATTATTATATATTTCACTTGTTTTGTTATCTAAGCAATCTGGAGTATTTACAATAAGCAGCCGCTTCAATTGATTACTGTAAGGCTGGCTTTCAACAAACAATCTATTATAAATTAACTCAGCATCCTTCTCACAAGAGAGAAAAGAGGAAGTTAATGGTTTTGTTAATCTTAGATCTCGTTTCATATAAACTCCTTTTATCTCCTTAGATAGATCTGATAGTGATTGGTAACTCTATATCTGGTTCATTCTCTCTTTGATAGTAAAGAGTAAATGATCCACTTCTACCAGTCGTTATATCTAATGTCGCGGCGGCCGCGGTCTGATGTCGTATAACCGCCTTCTTTGTCTTAAGGACCCAGATACCGCCGCCCGCGTTCTTAATACTATATTCACACTTAGTATCAAACGCATGGACTTCCGCGGGCCCATCTATATAAATACTATCTTCCGCAGGTGGCTCAGGTTTAGGCTGGGCATCTTGCTCCTTCTTAGCCTCTTCCGCGATTGTATTATTATACCATTCGCCCAAGCATATTTCAATAACACCATCGCCATGGTATGGATCTACAACCTTTACTTCCCACATCTTGCCATCTATCTTAACTTTAGTAAATCTATGAAAATAATCTAATGTTTCTTCATTCTTGGTAATATAAACAATCAAAGAATAGTTAATATCATTCCAGATATCACCTTTCTTTTGATTCCACTGAATAGTCGTTTCAACTGGTCCACGTACATAGACTTTATACTTATTCTCACCTATCTCTATCTCAGCTTCGCATCTACGGATTTGCGCCCTAAAGTACGCATCTTCTTCAAGATATTGTAAGTATATAATCCAATATGTTCCAGTCTCAACCCACTCAAATACATCTCCTGGCTTAATACCAGTTTCTTCGATACCATCAGTAGTCTTACCAAGTTTAGGTTTATTTAAACATACGTCTTTATATGGGATTGACAGTATTTTATTATCATAATCATTATTAATCTTATCAGGATTAATTAAGCATCGAAACTCTCTTCCATCTGCTAACCGCGCGGTCGCCGCCTGATAGGAGTAAAGAAGCGCTTTCTTTAAGGTATTGAGCTTGTCTTGCTGCATCCTCTGCTCCTGGTTTCCGCCTCTATAGGTTAATCTAGTTTTTAAATTCTCTATTCCTGTCATGATACATCCTCCTTAGAAGATATAACATCATTCTTAATAGTATTAATTAAGCTTAAACACTCAAAGATAGTCCTTCTAAACATAGGAAAATCTCTATTCTCTGTTAAAGTATTTAAACCCTCTAACTTACATAATAATGGAAATAAAGTTTCATGCTCTTTAACTAATAGTAGGTGCATTCCCGCGAGTTCTTCTATAATGGTATTTAAAGGCTTTTGCCAATCTACGTTTTCTTCGCGGTTGGGCAAAAGTTTATAAATTTGGTTTGTTAGCCGTTTTAAGTTAACACAGATAGCTTCATTATCAATATTAACTCCATACTTTATCATCATAAAATCACCTCACTAGGAGGTTCTACTATCTTTCCCATTGTAGAGCGCATGATTCCATCTTTATCAAGTATTCTTCTCTTATATAGTCTTTGTAAATGAAACCCTTCTCGTTCATAATCTTTCTTAATAGTTAATAACTTCTGCATATGGTTTGCTTGTGAAGTAAACTTAAAATCAGAACCGCTATATTTCATTCTAGTGTTTTCCACACTAGCTAATTGACGACCTATCCATTCAACTACCATATACACGGCTAAGATATTAATTTCTTCTAAACCAAGAGCCACATTGAAGTGGCCCTCATTATAAATATGAGCAGTAGCATTTTGGTAATCGCTCTCAACCCCACGATATTCTACAACGTCCTCATATTCATTAATATCATAATCAAAAGTATTAACTCTAGGAAATTCAAACTTTGGAATTGCAGCAATCAAAAGGTCCTCAAGCATAGCAAATGTCTCTAACTCTGTAAATTCCATATACATATCATCTGTAACTTTAGTTGATAAAAAACAATCATAAATCTTTGAGAAAGGTGTATTTTGATTAGTTTCCATTACACACCTCCAACAAATTATTTTTGTAATACAGTATATTTAGGCGGAGTCGTTCTACGCGCGGGCGCCGCATTTTCTGCAGGAATCTGGACTCTTCTACCTTGGACCGGGGCCTCCGCGCCCTCTTCTTCACCATCATATTTCATATTTTTAATTTCAATAGCTTTTGTTACGTCAAAACTCATTTTGTCCTGAATAGCATTTCTTTTATCTACATCATTTACAGGCAGCTCGACCGCGAGCTTTTTAATCATTTCTAGTACGCCTTCTGGTGCAAAATCTAGACAGTCCAAAAACTCATTTAAAGATCCATGAAGTAATAGATTCTTTACATCTTCTTCAGAATAATAATATTCAGGCTCAACATGTAATCCCAATTCCTTAATCGCGGCTGCGCTTGCAATACTTAGGTAATCCTCCAAGATCGGCATACCGCCAGGAAGATAAGAGAGTGCTTGTAACTCACCATAAGGAATTTCTTTAGTTTCTTTACTAGCAAACTGTCGCTGCACATTGAGTTCTGGAACAATATATCCGACTCTACAAGTGCTTCTATTAGTAACTTTAATTAATTCTTCTTTATTCATAATAACTCCTTTTATCTCCTAAAAATTAAAGGGAGAATAATTAATAAGTAACAAAATCTATTTAATTATTCTCCCTATAAAATCAATTATTTATCTTTCTGTTGTAGGGCAGTATTAGTATAAGCGCAAATACCTGGATTTACTAAATAAGTAGCAACACCAAGTTTCTGATAAGTCTGAATTTCTTCTGACCAATCCCTATTCTCAAAGGACTTAACTTGAGTTGTGCCCTCAAAAGCAACCTTAACTGGTTTTTCAGCTCCAGTCGGAATAATGTAAGCAATACTTGGATCAATAACTTTCTTGCTATTGGTTGTATCCTCGTAGGACTGCGGCAGAATAATTACTCTATGGCCTTTATAGGTTGTAAAATAGCCATTGTTCCAAATCTCATTCTTCATCTCATTGGAAGCCCAATCCTTCTGAGGAATCATTGTAGATGCAAATTCATAAGTACAATAAATAGTAGCCTTACCATAAGAATCAGCAATAGCTAACATCTTATCCATTTCATTCTCATTGAAAGAACCTTGTATTGTATGATTGTTAGTGCCTAACTGAGCAACCATAGCCTTAAGAGCTTTTGCAATCTCACGATAAACAGCTTCATCCATACCTTCAAGCACTAGGTTGTAGTAGTCAGCCATGGTGAATCTTTGATCCAGCATCTCTTCCCACTCAACTCTAGCAGCTCCGCCATATGCACTGGTCGGTACTTCGAGTGAATAACCATCCAGCTTAAAGGTTTCATATCTACCAGCAAGACCCACCTTGGTCACAAACTGCTTAGCTCTCTTCTTAGAAGCTTCGCTAATACGTACCTTAAATACAGGCTTAGTTCCTTGCGCATAGGTCTGCACGTCTGCGAACTGACCATAACTTTGCATAACTTTAACTGGAACGACCTCGGTTAAAGCAACCTCTAGCAGAGTAAAAATTAATTCCTTATTCTGACGGAATAATTGAGTTGTCTTACCTAACTCATTCAATTCATTCATAAAAGTCTTATTTAAAGCTTCAGCAGAAAAATTCTCATTCTGGAAAGAAAAAGTAGCAGAAGGATTTAAAGAAGCTTTAGCACTGACTCTTGCTAATTCAATTAAATTATTTCTATCTAATGCCATCTCTGTATCCTCCTTATTTTATTCTCATTAACTTAACACCAGGCTGGCCATCTGGCATTGTGTATTCTTTAACAACTTGAAATTCTGGACCATTAGTATCAGCTTCAGCACCTGTTGGTTTTGCACTGCCGCTATTAGTGCATAGATAACCGCTCTTCTTATCTACATAAACCTTATCACCAACAGATAGTTCAATACCACCATAGCCACCAATCTTCTCGTCATATGGACCAAAAGCATTGGTAGTAAAAATATCCCCAACTAGAATAGAAATTAAACGAGGAACCATTTCTCCGTCGGTATAGTCACCAGAAACCATTGCGAAATCCTTATTACTCTGCTTCCGCTCATCATAAAGCTTCTGCTCATTATAAATCATCATCCACTCTCCGCCGTCAGTATGGTCTTCTCCACCAAGATCAACCTTACCAACAGCATAGTGATATTTAGCAAAACGGCCATTCTCAATAGTCTTACCCATAGCTTCTGTATCAACAGGTAACTGAGCTAAAATCTGCCCAGTAACAATACCAGATAGATGATTAGGTTCTACCTGAGCATAGCCTTTTCTACTTACAGTTAAAGCCATTTCTTAATCCTCCTATTTATATATAATTTACATTGTTTTTTCAACAGCACGGACAGCTTTGATCCAATCAGGAACGCTGCCTGCTTCGCTTTCAGACATTTGATAAGTAACAGTACCAGTATTATTGTTGATCTGCTCTTGACTCTTATCTTGCGCTGACGCTAGCTGTTTCTTAGTATAGATGACAGAAAGTTTAGCTTCAATATCATCGACGGAATACTCATCTTTGTGATCGATAACATCTTTTTTATCTTCATCAGATAACATATAGAACTTATTAATCATTTCATCTTTTTGAGTAGATTCGATAGATTGCTTAAACTTTAACAGCTCTTGATAAGTTGACTCCATATCACTATATTTTTGTTGTAACTCATTATACTTTTGTTCCAATGTAGTATACTTATCATCATTCTGCGGCTCGCAAGTATTCTTTGTTGCCGGCTGTTTCTTCTTCTCTTCGTCATCATCAGTAGTATCATTATTATCATCCGCGGTCTTGTTCTCTTCATCATCATCATTTTTCTTAACAAAAGAAGATGCTTCTCCCGCTTCTGTAGAATTTTGAATTTCTGCGGTATCATTTTGTTCAACTTTGCCCTCTTCAGCAGAAAAATTTTCTGCTACTTGCTCAGTTGACTCCTCTACCGTAAAATCTTTATTTCCCATTGAGGTTCCTCCTTTTAACACGGCTTGTAAATCTTGCATCATAGAGTACAAAGTACGTGTAAAATCTTTATTATTCTTTGTAAAGTTTTTACTTATCTCAGGGGCCTTAATATTTGACTCCTCAAAACAAGGTTCAATATCTTCTCCTAAAATACATAACTTTGAAAATATTGCGTCATTTATAATAAAAAATTCAATATTCTTATTATAATCTTCTGCCCAATGACCTTCTAAAGAGTCATGATCTAACTCCATTGAATGCGGGCGCCCGTCATCTTCAAAGACAGCTTTACATTCTTTATATTGGCCTGTCCATAAATAACCAGTAGTCATTAAATATTCACGCTCAATGACATTCCCGAACTCATCACTCTCATTAAACTTTTGAAACCATACTTTTGCATCAGGAGCAACGAAACCATATGGTTTAGTTAAACAATTAAAATGAATACCATCTGCATCCATGGTAATTTGCTCACCGTGGTCCCTAAAATCTTCTTTATCCTCGTTATAGTATCCTACAATCGGGGCCCCGCGCAAACTTTTAGCCATATTCATGGCCGCATCTTTATCAATATATGTTCTATTCCGATTTTGACCTAGATATAAAACTTTAATTTCACAAGCTGACATTAAAGGATTTATATCAACAGGCTGTAAGTTGATAAATTCTGGATTGCCTATTGAGGAAACTGCGACTTGAGCCATAGTTTGCCTCCTTAATTCATAGATTCTCTATTTCGAATGGTCTTCTCTGATTTCTCATCATCAGGTTTTTCGTTTCTACCTACTTCACCATTCCCCTCACTACTGCTACTACTATTGTTCTTACTTCTATTAAGAGACTCCGCGTTCATAGTACTAGACATAAGCGGAGGAATAAATACATTAACTAAATCAAGTATATCATTCTCAAAATAAGCATTAGCAAGTATTGAGCTTTGACTTTGACCAAGAGCAATCTGTGGTAACATCTTAGAATAACCTAATTGTGTTTGCTCTTTATATAATTTTGCTAAATCTTTATAATTATAAATTGTCGTTGGTAATATTTCTACATTATAATATACTTTTTTTGGATTTTTATTGAAAGGTTTAATTAAATCATTTAAAAAGATTTCAAACTGAGCTATTAGATTATATAAAGAAGCTTCGTCATTTAAGATAGATTTCTCAAGAGCAATATTACCATCAGTATTAAACTGCATTTGAGAAACACCCGCTTCGTTGTAAATCGCGCGCTCAACTTTTTCTAACTCGTCCCGCGCAGTTGTATTACTATTATCTGAAGTATCTGCAACATCGACATCCGCAAAAGTAGTCAAAACTTCAATACCTAAGGCATTACCTATCATGCGGACCGCGTTATTGTGTAATTGTTGAGCCTCGTCAATGTCAAATATTAAATCACCATTCTTATCAATTGGCATCTTTTGAATTATAATCTTTAAAAGTTGTTGCTGCATCCTTTTCTTATCTAGATCTTTAGCATCATCTAAATCTATAATTGCAGGAATAACAGCAATAAAGGCAGGAAAATCTTCTCCATTGATATTAAATTTAATAACACTTCCTACTTCTAAACAATACCAGCCAGCTGTATCTCCAGGAAAATCTGGCGGGATTTTACCAGCTTTGAACAAATCATAGCCACGCTTAAATTCTTTTGGAAATAAATCTAACATTCGCATCTTCTGCGCGGTATTGATAAATTTATCATCAAAATATCTCATGTTAAACTCAACAACAGGTCGATTGTCAACATAAAATCGCGTTCTACAATACTCTGGTGGAAGTTCTTGAATATAAACAGAATTGCCTTTACGAATTAGGTAGCCATAGTAACAACCATTTCTAATAACTTTTAAAGCTACTTCTCCAAATACTTTTTTGACCTGGAACTCATCCAAAAAATATAAGACCTTATTAAAATCATCTATTACTTTATCAACCTTTAAGGTTGCACTATTTCTATTTATATGCGGAGTCACTATCCAATCATATCTATATAAATAAGCCATATATCTACATAATCTTGAATAGATACCGCTTGTCTTATAGAAGAAATTAGAAATCTCTCTCATTGTATTATAATCGCAATTATTTATCGCTCGCAATACATATTCTTTATCTCCTAGCTGAGGATTAATTCTTCGGTAAGAACCAATAGCAGTATAAATAGGGTCATCTAAGATCTTTGTTCCAATCTTCAGTTTAGAAAAATCTATAGGCACATATTTATCATCAATAGGAGTCATGTTAAAACCCTTCTGTTTAATAGCTTGTTTCCTATTAATCATATCTACACCTCATCTTTCTATAACTATAGTATATCAAAAATTTTTAATCTTGTCAAATTTTGCTATGCTTGCATAAAGCGCGGAAGCTGGGTATGTGACGCCTAATACCCAGCCGCCCGCATTATATAATCATAGTCTACTCGACCCTCATCCCAATATGGTATAGCAATCAGAGTAATACCATGCTTTTCACAGTACTCTCTCTTTTGCATATCATTGAATTGTTGTTTTCTCAGGCCAGAGAGTCCGCCGAACTTGCTCTTTGCTTGATAATGTTCTTCGGTGCTGGATCCCTTGAAATTCAATCAAGAAATCCAGTTCATCATTATCATCGAATACGGCGAAGTCAAATCTCAACGGTCTCCCATTGGTGCTCACAAGGTCTGAAAAACTATATTCCTCTTGAAATTTTAATCCCGCGTCTCGCAGAATTTCTTCAATTTTAATCTCGCCTCTACTCGCTCGCATTCTTACTCCCCTCCTCTCCAACCTCAACATAATATTCCCAGTAAAGAGGAATGTTAGTTTCAGGATGCTTACCGGATTGATGCGTTTTACTTCTTAAAGCTATGCTTAGCGTATTAGATTTTACACCTGCATATTCTGCGGCTGCTTTTACGCTATCGAAAACTTCCCCAGTTTCTATACATCTAACGGCTTTGCATATTTTTTTTCTATATTCTGGATTTTGCCAATCCCTTTTTCTCAATTCAGATTGAATTGTTGCAATTTTTTCTCTATATCCTTCCTGCTTCCAAGCGTTTTTACTGCGTTCAGAAGTAGCCTTTTTTCTTTCTTCTGTCCAAGCTTCTTGTTGTTTTGTCTTATAAGAACTATTTTTCCAAACTTCTTTCATTCTTTCAGATTGTTCTTTATGATAATCTTCTGTATTTCTTTGCTCAGTTAATTTAATTATTATTTTTTTTCTAGTTTCTGGATTTGCCCATAAATCTGCAAAATGATAATTTGAATAATTTTTCTTATATGTATTATAACCTTTCTCTGGTAAATATGATTGATAAAACTCAATCATTTCTTCTTCTTTTAAATCAGCCTCTTCAGAAGAAAGAGATTTATAAAGAATTATATGTTCAAAAGAGTCCCAACCATATTTCTCAATATCTTTATAAAAATTTTCTTGAGTCTTATAGCCAAAACCATTTTTCCATCTATCTTCTGGCTTTTGACATGTTTGACCGATGTAAACCTTGTTATTTATTTTATTTTTGTGCATATAAATACAATAATTATTCATTTTAATATTCTCCTTTATTAAAATTTAAAATAAAGCTTGCCTTATGGAGAATAAAGCATTACTCAATAGGTAGCTAATCTATTGCTCCCTCTATTTCTATTGTAATATCAAAAATAAATTTTATCATTTAATCAACCATGACCAAAGAACATAAAATCAGAAATATTTCTTTTTTTACGTTTATTCTTTGAATCTTCATCTTTCTTTACATAATATAAGCCATAAGTTAGCGCAGAAAACTTATCTTTCTTAATGCCTCGAGACGACTGCTTTAAGATAATATTCACTCCCTCATTCTCTTCAACAAGGTTTAATAATTGCTCTCTTAAAATCGTCGTTAATGTAAATGGCTTCAGATACTCAGCTCTCTTATCTGCGTCCATAGCTTGACCCATCTTAGTGGTCATTAATTTAGATTTAGCAGTATTTTCATCAATTAAGAATTTAATTTTACCGCTAGCCATCTGTGTTTGTACATAGGTATACGCTTCCGTATTAATTGGCGCATTTGCTTTAATTAAATACATCGCATTCTCTTCTACGCCGGCGCCTCTTATCTTTTTATACGGCTCTGTAACATCCTCAGAGGTTCCGCCTTCAACACCAAATGGCGGCAGCTCATCACCTGTTTCAGGATCTATCTGAGCCTTCGTCATAAAGTCTATCAAACCGGCACCAAGACCATTGGCATCAATAGAACAGATTCTAGCTTTATATTTATAATAAAGTTTCTTAATATTAATAGCTTGTATTTCAAAGTCTTCCGCTTCATAGGTATATAGATTAACTATAGATTTTAAACTAGCCCCTTGCGGTTGTGGGGTTACTTTAATAATTGTTGCTTCAGTTGTGCATTTAAATCGACCAACGTCGATCCCTATAACATAATATCCAGCTTTTGATGTTCTTCCACTATATTCGTACTCAGGTTGTAACAACACCCTGTGCTTATCAAATTTTTCTGAATCAAAGAACGCATTTTCCGCGTCTCCGCTCCACTCAGACTCGTACTCTCGTGCAAAGGACGCGTCATTATAGGTTCCATCTAGCTTCAATTCTTCTATAAAGCTACGTTGTAATAATTTTTCCATCACTGGGACTCGCCAGGTTCCGCCCAATACGATGGCTTCATCTGGCTCTATGATCTGCTGAATCAAGGTCTGTATGAGCTTTTCGTAAGCGAACGTGCTCTTCCAACCTGCGGTTGTGACAAATATTTGGCTCTTATTAACAAGCTCTTCTTCATGACGAGACCCGTCTGGAAGACGCCTATTAACATTCATTGTCAAGAGGATATTTATTCAATATCCTCTTGGACTATCTCTTCAACTAACTTCCATCTATAACCT
>CANQQR010000002.1 GCA_947626035.1 uncultured Bacilli bacterium
TTTTTTATTAAGAAGTCTTTATTTTTGAGGCTTCTTTTATAAAGTTCAACATAACTAAAAGTTCAACATAAAATAAATTATGTGGAATTCCACATAATGTTTTGATAAAATAGTGATAGGAGTTTAGATATGATTAAAGAAAAGTTAGCCTTAGTACCAATGTTACCGGGATGTTATCTTATGAAGAATAAAGAGGGTACTATTATTTATGTTGGTAAAGCAAAGTTATTAAAAAATCGTTTGAAGAGTTATTTTAATGGTAGAGTAGTTGGTAAAACAAAGAAGTTAGTAAGTGAGATAGTTGATTTTGATTATATAATAACTTCTAGTGAGTTAGAGGCTTTTATATTGGAGATTAATTTAATTAAGAAGTATGACCCTAAGTATAATATTTTATTAAAGGATGATAAGAGTTACCCTTATATTGAGTTTAAAAATGAAAGGTATCCTAGTTTGGTGGTAAGAAGAGAGATAAATGTGCAAAAAAAGAATAAGATGTTGTTTGGACCTTATCCTAATGCACATGCTGCTAGGAGACTTGTTAATTTGATTAATAGGTTATACCCTTTAAAGAAGTGTGATAAGATGCCTAAAAAAGAGTGCTTGTATTATCATATTGGAGAGTGTTTAGGGTATTGTATTCATAAAGATATTGATACTACTGATTTAAGGAATGAGATTATTTCTATTTTGAATGGACATGATGAGATTTTAATTAATAAGATTAATGAAAAGATTAAGGTTAATTCTGATAATTTGAATTATGAGGTTGCTTTAGAGTTAAAAAAAGAGCTTGATTATATAAAGGTAGTGTTTGAGAAACAAAAGGTTGAGTTAAATGATGGAATTAATAGAGATATTTTTAATTATTATGTGGAAAATGGTTATATAAGTATTGTTGTGTTCTTTTTAAGAAATGGTAAGCTACAAGGAAATAAGAAGAATATTTTTCCATTAGTTGATGATGTTAAGGAGGCACTAGAGTATTATATTGTTAACTTTTATTCTAAGAAGAATATTGCGCCTAAGGAAATCATTGTGCCAGAAGAGTTAGATATTGAGCTTTTAAATAGTGTTATTTTAGGTAAGGTTGTTACTATTAGTAAGGGTAAAAAGAAGCATTTGTTAGATCTTGCAAAGACTAATGCTAAGATTAATTTAGAGAATAATATTGAAATGATTTATAGAGATAATGATAGAAGTTATGAAGCAGTTAAGAGTTTGGGAAAGTTAATTGGTATTCCAAATTTAAGTGTTATTGAGTCTTTTGATAATTCTAATTTATTTGGGTCTTTTACTGTAAGTGGTATGGTTGTGTTTGTTGATGGGGTTAAAAGCACGAAAGATTATAGGAAGTTTAAGATATCTAAAGAGCAAAATGATGATGTGGCTTCTATGAAAGAGGTTATTTATAGGAGATATCAAAAGGTGCTTTTAAATAAGAGCCGTGTACCTGATTTGATACTTGTAGATGGTGGGGTAAATCAAATAAATGCTTGTAATGAGGTTTTAGATAGTTTGAATTTAAAGATTAAGGTGTGTGGACTTTTAAAGGATGATAAGCATACTCTTAGTAGTTTAGTGGACGGAGATACTTTGGAGACTTATAGTATTGATAAAAAAAGTAATGTGTTTTATCTTTTAACTAGAATTAGTGATGAGGTGCATAGGTTTACTATTAATTATCATAGACAGATAAGAAGTAAGGGAAGTTTAAGTAGTGTTTTAGATAATATCGAGGGTATTGGAGAGGTTAGGAAAAAGGAGCTTTTAAAGAAGTATGGTAGTTTAAAAAAGATTAAGGAAGCTTCTGTTAGTGAGTTAGAAAGCGTGTTACCTTTGAAGACTGCTGTTAATTTGAAAGAGTATTTAGATGGTATGAAAGATTTGTGATGTTTTTCTTTTAAATCATTATAAAATAATATATAATGTTAATAGTGATTAGTATATGGAGAATTTAAAAGTAGAAAATAATTTAATTTGTGATTATGTTTATGTTCCTATAGGTAGTGCTAATAATTTGATTTTAGAGAGTAATAGTGATATTTATAAAGAGAGTCAGGTTGCTAGTTATAAGGGAGAAGTTATTTATAGTCCTGTGTCTGGTAAGGTGTATGGTATTACAGAGGTTAATACTACAAAGGGAAGCGAATGTGCTTTAGTTATTATAAATGATTTTAAAGATAGGACTTTAAAAAGGGTTGTATCAAGAAGTGATATTTATAAGGTTGATAGAAATACTTTAGATAAGATTACTTATAAAATGAAGAGTGAAAAGGTTATAAATTTAGTTATACCTAATATTTATAATCATACTAAACTTTTACAAGATAATGTTAGTGTTATTTTAGAGACTTTGAATTTGATTAATGAAAAGTATGATAAAGATATAAATATTATATTAAGTAAGAGTGATGTTTTAAGTTATCAGACTTTGTTTTCTTATATTGGTGCATACCCTAATATTACTATTTCTTTTAATAATTTGAATGGTGTTTTGTTAACTATTTATGATGTGATTGATCTTTATAATGAGATAAAGGGAAGAAAGAAAAGAGATTATGTTTATGTGACTTTGTTTTATAATAAGCTTATAAAGATAGTGAAAGTGAAAAAGTATAGTAGTTTACAGGAAGTGTTACAAAATAATGGTATTAGTGGAAGTAGTGTTGTTGTTAATAAGAAGATAAAGGTGGATGGTATTTTTATATTAGATGAGAGTGTAAACTTTGTTAGTATTATGTAAATAAGTTATATAATTTTTGTTGTTTAAGTGATATAATGAAAGTAAGATATAAAGTAAAAGGAGGTGTAGTTATGAGTTGGTTCAGAAAACTTTTCCCTTGGTTATAGTATAGGTTAAGTACTAAAAGGGGGTTTTGATTATTATGAGGTGTAATAATGGAAAACATTAATAAATTAATAAAAGGAATTTCAGTATTTTTATTATATATATTGGTACCTTATGTACTAAATATGTTTTTACCAAGTATAACAGAAAGCACAGTAATAGAACTTTTGTATAGATTTATATTTATGTTTTTATTACTTTTATTGTTTGTGCTTATTTATAAGGACGACATAATAAGAGATATAAAAGCATTTAAGGAGAAGCCATCACGTGTAATTAAGACGTCTATCATTTACTTTTTATGTTTGATAGGCGGTATTATGGTGATATCTAGTTTAATTTATTTGGTTTACCCCGATTTTAGTTATACTAATTCTGGACTTATTGATTCACTTTTTGAAGAAAATTTCTTTATTATGATAATTTATGTGTTCTTTTTGACATTATTTACAGAACAGATAGTATTTAGAAAGGTGTTTAGAGACATAATAAAAAATAAATACTTCTTTATAATTTTTTCCGGATTAATATATGGTATTTTCCAAATTGGTTATGTCGTAAGTGATGTTAATGATTTACTTACAGTAATACCTTTTGCTTATGCTGGGATGATTTTGTCTTCGTCTATGGAAAAAACTGATAATATAATAACGCCATGTCTTGTGTACATGTTTTATGATTTGTTTTTGCTAAGTGGTATATTAATGGGAATATAAAGAAGTAAGAAAGGATTTGATATGAAAAAAAACTTAAATTTACTCATAACTTTCTTATTGATAATAATATCTATTGGGGTACTCGTTTCTAAGGTTTCTTCTTCTATAGAGGAGAATAAAGACGTGAAAACTAAAGTTCTTAGTAAAACTAATGATAATTTTACTAAGACTGAGACTGAAAATGAGGTTATTTATGAAATAATTGATGATGATTTGACTTATAGTTGGACGTTTGATAAGAATGATGACTTAAAGAATGCTTTAAAAGACAATATGGAAATTGATATGGATTTGAAGTTAGATATAGTACCTAATATACAGGACGATTATTTAAGTAGTATGGTTAGTAATGATGATTTACTTGTGATTAAGTTTTCTCATCATGGGGAAATACCTACAAAAGCAAAGATTACACTTGATGTGAATGATAAGTATAAGAATGGCGAAAGGTTATATTTGTATTATTTAAATGAGGAAGAAGAGCAAATAGAGTATATAGATAAGGGGTTAGAGGTTAAAAATGGAAAAGTGGAATTTACTATAGAACACTGTTCAAATTATTTTTTGACGGGTTCTATTGTTCAAGAAGCAGTAAATAATCCTAAAAACATAAATCTAATTATTATAGTGATGGTAGTTGTAATTATTGTTTTAATTGCGTCTACATTGTTTCAAAATAAAAAGTAAGTAGAAATAGTTTTAAGGGAAACTATTTTTTTCTTGCACCGCGAATAAACGTATGCTATAATGTAATTAGGCAAGAAAGGGAAGCTCGAATGATTTATGTATTATATGGAGAAAATGATATAGAGATAGATAAATATATAGATGGGTTAGTTAAGAAAAATAGTATTGATACTGTTATTAAGTATAGTTATAAAGAGACAAAGGTTAAGTCTGTTTTGGAAGAGTGTTCTTATACTGATTTGTTTGGAAATAAAAAGTTAGTTGTTATGTATGAAGCTGATTTTTTAACTGGGTCTACTTCACTTAATGATGAAGCACTACTTGATTATATAAATATGCCTAATGAAGACGTGATTTTTGTGCTTAAGAGTGTTACTGAAAAATTAGATGAGAGGAAAAAGGTAGTTAAGTTATTAAAGGAGAAGGCTAAGGTTATTGAGTTTAAGCTTTTAAATGAAAAGACTTTGAAACCTTATGTTGATAATTATTTTAAGACACGCAAGTATTATATTTCTGTTGATGCAGTTGATGAGATAGCAAGGAGGTTAGGGCCTAATTCTAAAGCAGTTGATAAGGAACTTGAGAAGCTTTTGTTATATAGAATAGATAAAAAAGAGATAAGTTTAAGTGATGTTAAATGTTTAGTTACTAAGTATGAAGAAAATAATGCTTTTAAGTTAGTGGATGCTTTGATAGATAAAGATAAGGGTAGGGTATTTACTTTGTATAAGAAATTAAAGGAAGAAAAGGAGGAACCTGTTAAACTTTTGACGCTTCTTGCTAATAATTTTAGGCTTATTTTGTCTTGTCAGATACTTATTAATGATGGGTTTAATAAGTATAAGATTACTAGTCTTTTAAAGGAGCATCCTTATAGGGTAGAGTTAGCTATTAATAATAGTTTTAGTATTGATAGAGAAGAACTTAAAAGGATTATTAAATTATTAGGAAGTATTGATTATAAGATTAAAACGGGTAGTTTAGATAAATATCAAGCCTTGGAAGAATTTTTTATAAAAATGTGACAAAAATGATAGACAACTTTGAACAAAATATTTATAATAAAAAGTCAAACGGAGGTGAAACACATGATTAAAAATAATTTACCAGTTATATTACTTAAAGGACTTGTGTTATTACCTCTAGAGGAAGCAAGAATTGAGTTAAATAATGAAATTAGTAAGAGAATAATTGATATTGCAAAGAAGTTTCATGATAATGAGATACTTGTAGTTACGCCTATTGATGATTTGGAAGAGAACCCTGATATTGGAGACTTGCCTGTGGTTGGTGTTAATGCTATAATAACTAGTAGGATTGATCTTCCTAATGGGAATTTGAGAATTGTTTTAAAGGGTATTAGACGTGTAAAGGTTCTTAGTTATACTAATTATGAGAATGAAAAAGATGTGTTAGGTAGTGTAGTAATTGGGTATAAAGAAGAAGAGTATGATGAGATAGAGGAAACAGCATTACATAGGAAGTTAATAAATGAGTTAGAAAAGTATATTAGTATAAATCCTTATATTTCTAATTCTATAATTAATCAAATAAAGGGAACAACTGATTTAGAAAATTTGACAGATAAAGTAGCTAATTTTTTACCACTTAAGTATAATAAGAAGCTTTCTCTTATGTTAGATATGAATAAGATTACAAGAGCAAGGAAGTTGATTAGAGAGTTAAATGTTGAACTTGCTATATTGAAGTTAGAGCATAAGATAGAGAATGAGTTAAAGCAAAACCTTGATACTATGCAAAAAGATATGATACTTAAAGAAAAGATTAAGGTTATAAAGAGTGAGTTAGGAGAAAAAGATAGTAAGACTGAGTATATAGATAAAGTAAATGAAGTTATTAATAGTGTTATTTTACCTAGTAATATTAAAGCAAAGATACAAAGTGAGTTAGAGAGATATGAAGTAACTAATGAGACTAGTCCTGAACTAGCAGTTACTAGAAATTATATAGATACATTGTTAAATATTCCATTTGGAATAATGACTAGAGATGAGATAGATATAAGAAAGGTAAGTGATAGGTTAGATAAAAATCATTATGCTTTAAATGATGTTAAGGAACGTATTTTAGAGCATTTGGTACTTTTAGAAAATAGTAAGGCTATAAAGACACCTGTAATTTGTTTAGTAGGTCCTCCTGGTGTAGGAAAGACAACTTTAGCACAAAGTATTGCATCTTCTCTTAATAAGAATTTTGTAAAGATTAATCTTGGTGGAATAAGTGACCCAGCTGAGTTAATGGGTCATAAAAGGACATATATTGGTTCTAGTCCTGGTAAGATAATAAATGCTATTATTAAGGCAAAAAGCATGAATCCAGTAGTGCTTTTGGATGAAATTGATAAGTTATCAAAGGATTATAAAGGAGACCCTGCATTTGCACTTTTAGAGTTATTAGATGAGAAGAATAAGAAGTTTACTGATTCTTATATAGAAGAAAGTATTGATTTAAGTAAAGTTATGTGGATTTTGACTGCTAATGATTTAACAAAGATACCTAATGTGTTAATTGATAGGTTAGAGATAATAGAGTTGTCTTCATATTTAGATTATGAAAAGTTAAATATTGCAAAGAATTATTTAGTTAAGGATGCTTTAGTTAATAATGGGATTAATAATATAAGTATTATTTTTACTGAGAGAGGTATATATAAGATAATTCATGATTATACAAAAGAAAGTGGTGTAAGGGAACTTAATAGGTTAATTAATAAGATATTAAGAAAGATTATAACTGATGTTAAGTTAAAAAAGTTGTCTATTGATAAGCATTTGATAGTGGACGAAGAGATGGTAAAAAAGTATTTGAAGACTGAGATATATAAAAAGGAAACTACAAAGGTTGTTAGTAAAGGTATTGTTAATGTACTCGCGTGTACACCTTATGGAGGAGAAGTTATGACTGCTGAGGTTACTTCTTTTAAAGGAAATAAGGAGTTTATAACTAGTGGGCAACTTGGAGATGTGTTAAATGAGAGTATTAAGATTTCTCTTAGTTATATAAAGTCAAATTTAGAGTTATTTAAAATAGACCCAGCAAAGCTTAATCAGACTATACATATAAATTTTCGGGAGGGTGCTATTCCAAAAGATGGACCATCTGCTGGTATTTCTATAGTTACTCTTTTACTTAGTTATTTAAAAGATAAGAGTATTGATATAAAGACTGCTTATACAGGAGAGATTACTCTTTTAGGAGATGTACTTCCTGTAGGTGGTATTAAGGAAAAGGCTGTTGCTTCAATTAGAGAGGGTATAACAAAGATATTTTTAAGTACTCATAATAAAAAAGATGTTGATTCACTTGACTCATATATAAGAGAAAAGATAGAGTTTATATTTGTAGATAATTATAAAGAAATATATGAGTATTTGTTTAATGAGGAGGGATAAGTATGAAAGATTCAAGTAATGCAAGAACTGTAAGAAGAATTTTTAAGGATGAAACTAAGTGTTATGGTTATGAAATTTATGAAAATAATATGGACAATTTAAAAAGGGTTAAGACTTTTTTAGTGTTAAATGATGGTTTTGATACAACTTTACCTTTAAATGATTTAGGTCCTTTAACTGATGAGACTTTAGAGGAATTAAAAAATGAGGGTTATATAGAAGTAGGAAAGTTAAAGTTAACAAAAAAATAGTATTATAAAACGCTCTTATTCATATATTTAAATGAAAGGAGCGTTTTTTTATGAATAATATAATTGAATTTAAGAAAGATTGTATGATGAAAACTATGGTGTCAGAGATTACTGATATAACACTTAGTCATGATTATAAGATATTGGATGATGTTATTGAGGGTTATTTTGATATAAGTGGAGAATATAAGATAACTAAGTCTAGTATTGAAAGAGAAGAGTTTATGTATACTATTCCGTTTTCTATTGCTTTGTCTAGTTTAATTGATAAGAGTACTATTAATTTAACTATAAATGATTTTAAGTATCAAGTAGACAAAGATGTGTTACATTTAGATATGAAACTGAATATGGAATATAAAGAGATAGAAAAGGAAGAAATTGAACCTGTAGTAGAGTCTGATATTTTAAATAAAATTGAAGAAGAACTTATGACTAAGGAGGAAGAGCCTATAAAAGAAGAAGTTAAAGAAGAGGTTTATCATAATGAGTTAATGGATGATATTTTAACTGAGATGGACGAAAAGACTAGTGAAAATAGTATGAATAAGATTATTAGTAATTTAAGTAGTGATTCTTTTTATAAATATAAGATATATATTATGAGAGAAGAAGATACTATTGAGAGTATTGCTATTAAGTATAATGTAACTTTAGAGGATTTAAGAGAGTATAATGATTTAGAGTCATTAAATATTGGAGATAAGATAATAATACCTATTATTAATAATGCAAAGCAAGATTAGTAAGATTACTATAAAGGGAAAAGCAAAGATAGTTGTAAGTGATGATGAAACATTAGTAGTTAAAGAGAAAAAGAAAGATTTGAAACCACTTTTTGATTATTTGAGTAAAAGAGATATTGATTTTTTTCCTTTGATTATAGAAGAAGACGAGAGTAGTATTAAGTATAAGTATTATGAAACTATAGAAAATTTTCAGATAGATAATGATAGTGAGATAGCAAGGTTAGTTAGTGATTTACATTATAAGACTGCTTATTTTAAGACAGTTTCTAGGAAGAAATATAAAGATATATATAATACTTTGATTGATAATACTGATTATTTAAAAGATTATTATAATAGTTTGATTAGTGAGATTGATAATGAGACGTATATGAGTCCGAGTAACTATTTGTTAGCTAGAAATTTTAATATAATTATGGGGGTTCTTTTATATATAGAGAAAGAGTTAAATCTTTGGTATAATTTGGTAAAAGATAAGACAAGAGAAAGAGTTTGTATTGTGCATAATAATTTAAGAAAAGATAATTTTTTAAATGGAGATAAGACTATTCTTTTGAGTTGGGACAATTATTTGGTTGATACACCTGTACTTGATATATATAAGTTTTATAAGAATGAATATAAGACTATAGATTTTAAATCTTTTTTACAAAATTATAATGATACTTTTAAATTAACTAAAGAGGAACAGAAGTTGTTGTTTATAATGATTAGTTTTCCTAGAAAGATAAATGAAACTAGTAGTGAATATGAAAAAGTGAAAGATACAAAGGAATTGCTTGATTATATTTATAGGACAAATGAAGTAATAAAATCAAACATTTTTAACTAATTGATAAACGAATGTACCTATTAGAATTAATAAGATAATTATGTTAATTCTATTAGGTAGTATTAATGAGAATATTGTTTGCCAGAATATGAGTACAATATTAACTATGAGTATTATTATGTCAAATAGTTTTCTATTGTTTTTGTATAAATCCTTTATTTCATTTAATTTTTTCATATACACTTCACCATAGTATTATATGTTATTTTAAGTTTTTTGTTAAAAAAATAACAGTTTTTAAAAGACTGTTATTTTTGAAAAGGACTTACCATAAGATAAGTCCTTGGTAGCGCCCGAATTTTTGGGCTGGCTGGCTATCCACTTTGTGTTTAACCTATTACTAGGTCGCCGAAGCTAGGCTGGGGCTACCATCTCCCGTCATTATTAATTTAAATTTAACACATTTTAATTGATGTGTAAATTAAATTAATTATGTTATAATTTTAAGCCATATTAATGGTATTGTCAATGATTTATTTTTATTTTTAACATATTAATGTTACTTCTAAAGAAAAATAAAAAGTTAGTCACTTGACTAACTTTAGTAGAATGTCTAATAACATTTATTATAGTATTGTTTTTATGTACAATACCATAAAGAATTAGGCTTTTTTCTTTACTAGCTTTACATTTTGTTTTTTATTTTTTTCCCATTTAAGTGGAATTTCATTTTTAAGAGCCTCTCCGGCAGTTATTGTTGGTCTTTTTAATTGAAAAAAGCCTTTAGGAAATTTAGTAATTTCTTTCTTTTCCATATCAATAACCTCCTTTTTCTATTACATTATAATGAAAAAATATGAGTTTAACAATATAAAATTAAGATTTTTTTAATGAAATGTAAGAAAGTTGTTAAATTATAAATTTGTAATAATATTTTTTTCTTTATTTTTGTCATGAAGTTTAATAATTAATTGTACAAGTTTATCTAGTAATTCAGCATCCATATGCGCTATAACTTTATATTCAATTTTCTTTTTATTAAAGTAAAATAATTCGTCTGCTCTTATATAGCCATTTTTTGAATTTATATTATGACCATGAATTTGATTTGGATTTATTTCTAGATTTCCTTCTATACTGAGTTTATATTTTTTATGTTTTTCGTTATGAAAACTACATAGAGCATTGGAAATAAAATCATATTCAAAACCTTCAATAAAGTTTGGTTCGTCATTGATTACTACAAATGAATGTTTTGGAACAGTTGTCCCGTTTTGGTCTTTAAACTCTTTGACTACTATGATATCTCCTAATTTGCACATTTTTTCACTTCCTTTCATAATTTTATTTTTTCTATTTACTTATAGAAAGTAGGTAAGTAGTTGTTTAATTAGCATAATACTTCCCATGGTTCTTTAGACTAACACAAGTATTTGTTGAAGTCAAATCTTCCAAAATTCAATTTTGAACATAAATTTTGTACCAAAATAATATACATTTATACCAAATAAAATACAAAAATAGTATAAAAGTAATACAAAAAGCATACCAATTTTAAATTTTAGTATGAGAAAAAAATTTAAAAAATTTATATAAAAATGTTATTGTGTGTATAAATAATTCGTGGTAAGGTTATGTTTGTAAAGGAAAGTATAAATAATGATTAATAAAATATCAGAAATGTGTTCAAGTGCACATATAATGAATTTAAACTTCATTAATGTGAATACTTTTCCTTTTTTGTTGTAAAAATTTATTATTTGTTTTAAGGCTTTCATATGATATACTTAAAATTAAGAGTATGGAGGTCTTTTATAGTGATTGAGTTAGTTAATGTAAGCAAGCGTGTTAATTCTAAAAATGGTATTTATTCAATATTAGAAAATGTAAATTTGAAGTTACCAGAATGTGGGATTGTAGCTGTTAAGTCAACTGATAATGCTGTTAATTCTACATTATTAAATTTAATTTCAACTTTTTATAAACCTAATACAGGTAGTATAATGTTTGATAATGTGGATTTGGTTAAGTTAAGTTATGAAGAGTTATTAAAGTTTAGAGAAGAGTATATTAGTTTTATTTTTAAGGAAGAGTTTTTGTTTGAAAATTTAACTGTATTAGAAAATATTACTTTAGTAGGGCAAAGTAATGATTTGGATTCGTTTATTAAAGATTTTGAGTTGCAAGATATATTAAATGTAAAGGTTAGAAATTTATCAAAGGAAGATAGGTTAAAGGTATCAATTTGCCGAGCACTTTTAAAGAAGAGTAAGATTATTTTAGTTGACGAAGTAATAAATTCTTTAACAATTAAATTTAGAGATTTAGTTTATGATATTTTAAAAAGGTTGAGTTCTGAGTCTTTAGTTATTGTTAGTTTAAGTGAAGAAAATAGTAGTATTAATCCAGATATGGTTATAGAGATACAAGATAATCAAGTGTCAGATGTAAGGGTTATAAATAATTGTAATGGTGTAAGTAATAATTTTAAATATAAGAATAGTTTTAATGAGTTTAAGTTTACTTTTAAAAATTTTTTTACTAATAAATTTAGAGTTATGTTTAATGTATTTGTATTGGTGCTTACTTTTGTTTTTGTTTATTTCTTTGTTTATTTATCAAGTGTAGATTTTAATACTGTTCATTCTAATTATATGAATAAAAATAATGATAATTTAATAGTAATAGAAAGTAATCATGAAAATATAGAGTACCAGCCTAATGAGATTGATTATAAAGATGTTGAAAATATAGAAAGTACTAATGTTTTTAGTTCTCATGTTTTATTAGGTAAGCAAGTGAATGTAAATGGGAAGTCAATTGGTTTTGAATTTAATAATTTTAATTCAAATGTTCCATATTATGAAGTAAATTTAAATAATTTTTCATTTTTTAATGTTAAAGATTTAAAGTATGAAGTGATTGGTAGAAAGCCTAAGTTAGATAATGAAATAGTTATTAGTTCTTATATTGCACAGCGTATGATGAAGTTTGGGGTTATGAATAATGAGAATGAGTATTATTTTCCAAAAGATTATCAGGATTTAGTTAGTAGTGGAGAAAAGTTATTGCTTGGTAATAAAGAAGTGATAGTGGTTGGTGTGTATGTGTTAGATTTAGATAGTTTTTCTATTCTTAAAGAAAAAGAAGAAATAGAAACAGAAAAGTTGTATAATTTAGAGAATTTACTAAGTGGGAAATTAAATAATGAAGCTACAAATATATATGTTTTAGAAGATTTTTTTAATCTTTATATGGACGATATACCTGTTGTTAGAACAGATATAAAGTTTAAAACTAAAATAAATAGTAAGGTTATTATTAATAATTTGCCTGTTATATTTAATGAACCGGTGTTATTACAAGATGGTACTACTATTTCTGATTTAAGTAATAATGAGATAATAGTTAATGAACAAATTTTAAGTTATTTGAAATTAAGTAAGAATGTATGTATTAATGAAACTATTAATTTATATGTTGATGGTTCTAATGAAAAAATGGAATTTATTATAAAGGGTGTGTCACGTGATGGAAAATATTATATTAATTTAGATATGTTAAGAAAGTTTTTAGATAAGAAAGTTTATTATAATAAAATCCTTTATTATGTAGATAATATGAAAGAAGCTAAAAATATATTTGAGACTTTTCCGTTGAAATCTGATGTTTATACTGTTAGAACTAATTATAGTCATATTGTTATGGGATTAAGAGGAATATTCGATTTTATTAATAAAATTTTATTAGTTTTTAGTATTATATTGTTATATTTTTCTATTTGTTTAATGCATCATTATTTAAAGAAAGGTTTAAATAATCATAAGAAAGATTTAATTATATTAGAAACTCTTGGGGTTGAAGATAAGAAGATAGAGAATATTTTTAAGATAGAATTATTTTTACAATGTATAGTAGCTTTTGTTATTTCTTTTGTATTTTCTAGTATTTTGACTGTTATTATTAATAATTCTATTTGTGATATATCTAATTTAAGTATGAATGTTATTAGTTTTAATATATTATATTTTTTAGTTATGTTTATTCTTTTTATCGCTGTTATGTTAGTTTTAATTAAAACTATGAAAAGAAATAAGGATGGAAGCGTAATTTCTGATTTTTATATTAATTTTGATTGATTTGAATATTGTATTTTTTGCATAATTACTTTATAATTTATAATAGAAAGGAGGGGATTATTGTGAACATGAAAAAAAGCCATATTTTATTTGCTTTTTTAGTTGTTTTTGTCGGAAGTTTCGTCCTTGTTCCTCATATTAGTGCTGCGACTGAACCTAGAGAAGTTCCTTTAAATGGTGAAGCTGCACCTTTTGGTGGTTTTTATCAAGTGTTTTTCGGTGAGAGTGGATTACAAGGAGACCGTATTGACTATGTTAAAGTTGATGTTACAGCAAAAGGTGGCAATAAAATGAAAGTTAGTTTACTTTATACAGAAAATTGGGTATCTACTGCTAGTGAAGTCGCTTCGACTGATACATTAAAAGCACAAGATGATGATTATATAATTTATTTTGTGCCTAAAAATATGAGTTGTCCTACATCTAGTAATTCTGTATGTGTAAAAGTTCCTGCAAAATATAGTAGTGATGGAAATGGTAATGATCTTACATATGATGTATTTACTGGTTTAAGGTTCACTAATGAAAGTTGGTTCTATGGCGCTTTAAATATATCAGGTACAGCATATTTATATTAGTTAAAAGTTTGGAAAGTTATTGAAATTGGGCAAGTTAAGTCTTGTTCTTTTTCTATTTCACTGTTTTTAGTTTTAATTTGATTTTTGATTATTGTTTTAATTTTAAAATTTTCAGTCTGTGTTGATTACTAAAGCACATCATATTTATTATTAAAATAATATACATTTATACTAAATAAAATACAAAAATAGTACAAAAGTAATACAAAAAGCATACCAATTTTAAATTTTGGTATGAGAAAAAAATTTGCATAAAAATGTTATTGTGTATATATAAAAATTATGTTAGAATTATATACATGGTAAGCGTTTAAGCATTGCTTTAATGTTTGCCCGTTAGTTAGATAAACATTGGAACTAACGTCTAGTGTTTTTTAAAACTATCAATAATGCAACGAGTGCGATTACTTCTGGTAATATTGCACAAATGTGTTTAAGCACTTTTATTATAAAAGTGCTTACGCTTTTTTTATTTGGAAAATATAAAAATGTAATTGACAGTAACAAAAGTATAAACTATAATTAAATTATGTTAGGAGAATAAGAAAACTATGAAGAAGATAATCTCTTTCGAAAACATTAGTTTGCAAATCGGGGGGGGTTAAAGACAAATAACCTTTATAGTTTTTTAATGCACATAAGTACATAGAGTTTTTCTATGTATTTTTGTTTTGTCTAAAAAGAGAAAGGAATTGAGTTTATGAAGAAACAATATTTAATTATAGGGGTAGTAAGTATACTTATTTTAACAGTAAGTGTAAGCTTAGGTTACTGGATGGCATATATAGAAGGTAATGGTGCACCGATAGAACTGACAGCACAAGATTTAAAAATAACATTTGATGGTAATGGAAATATAGAACCAGGTTATATAGAACCTGGATGGACTTACAAAAAAACATTTACTGTTACAAGTGAAACAAATGAAACATATTATTACAAAATAATAATAAAAGACTTAGTAAATACATTTAAAACAGATTATTTAAAGTATAAAATAACAAGTTCACATGGCTACACAATGGACAAATTTGAAGTATTACCAAAAACAGAAAAAGCTACAGATACAGATATATCAGATAAAATAAAGATAGAGCCAAGTGAAGTACAAGAATATACAATAGAATTTATCTATGAAACAACAACAGAAGACCAAAGTGAAGATATGGGTGCAACATTAGGTGGAACATTATTTATAGGAGAGTGGAAAGAAAAAGGTATATTAGCAAAAGACCTATTTACAACAAAGTATACTGAAGAAGAGTTAGGTAAAAAGAGAGATGATTTTAGTACAATAGTAAATGAGGGTTCAGTATACTATGAAGACGGAAAATGGACAGAAGATGTAACAAAAGACAGTGTTGGAGAGAAAGTATATTATTATGCTGGAAACGCACAAGATAACTGGGTACAATTTGGACAAGATTCTAGTGGAAAAAATTTATATTGGAGAATAATAAGAAGTAATGAAGATGGAGGATTAAGGCTATTGTATGCAGGAACTAGTCCAGACACAACAGAAGCGTATATAAACACAATGGCATATAATCCAACATATGATAATGCAGCATATGTAGGTTATATGTATGGTACGGGAAGTAGTTTAGCAGCAATAAGAGGAAATGGAACAAATAGTCCAATAAAAGCAGAATTAGATACATGGTATGCAACTAACTTACAATCATTTGATAAATATATAAGTAAGACTGCGATATATTGTAATGATAGAAGTACACAAGAGGGATGGAAATCAAGTGGAGACATATATTACAATGATTATACAAAATTCAATACAAATCAATCAGATAATACAAAGAACCATCCATCATTCAAATGTGGTGTAGATGGTTCAGGTAATTTTAATTCGGATTCGCCTGATGCAGAGAGAAAAAAAGATATGTTTAGTGTAAGCGGGGCTTCTGGTGGCAATGGAGTTCTAACAAAGCCAATAGGCTTGATAACAGCAGACGAAATAGTGTTTGCAGGAGGTTTATCTAGAACTAGCAACCCAGATGCTTACTACTATAGAAACGCTTTTGGAGAAAGTTCAACCGGAACAAACTGGTGGTGGACCATGAGTCCGTCTGACTTCAATGGCTGGGAAATCCTCGCACTCGTGTTCCTCGCGTTCGGTTCCGCCAATGCGGGAGCATTGGAAACCGTCGACGTTGACCTTTCGAATGGCGTCGTCCGACCAGTAATCTCCCTAAAATCTTGTGTTGAATTAAAGGGTAATGGTAAATCAGATGACCCATATACAGTGTTAGATATGGACGATGCAAGCGAGTGTGCATTAGCTGAAAATTGAGTTTTATGATGTTAATGTGTAATGTGCTTATGTTTAATTTTAATAAATGCCTTGTATAAAATTAAAAATTTTATTATAATGTTTTATAGTAGGTGGTTTGAATGAAGAACAAGAATGGATTTGTTTCTATGGCTGTAGTTTATTCATTTATTCTAGTGTTTTTAGTTGTTCTTTTATCGCTTCTAAGTGCTTATCAATATAGAAATACTGTGATAAATAATCAGGTAATAGAATTAAAGAATGAGTTAAATAAGGAAATACCATAATATGAAAAAAGGTTTTGTGTTTATGGAAACTTTAATAGTTTTAGTAGTGTTATCAGTGTCTTTAGTTGGTATTTATAAGACTTATATTAATATATCTTCTAATATTAATAATAGAATGTATTTTGATAATATTAGTGATTTATATAAGACAGATATATTAAGAAGTGAAGTTATTTTAGATACTATAAATGTTAGTGAAAATGTTGTGATTAGTAAAGATAACTGTACTACTTATATGAATAGTACTTGTACTAGTTTGTTTGATAGCCTTAGAGTGGAAAAGATTTATATAAATAATGAATTACTAGAAACACTTAATAATAATGTTTTGATGCCTCTTAATAATAGTATGGTAGAGTATCTTGATACGATTAATAAGGAGACTTCAAAAAGGTATATAATAGTTAATTATAAGTATGGTAATAAGAATTATTATGCATCTTTAAGAATATAGGGGTGTTGTATGAGAAATAAGAATGGATTTACTTTAATAGAAATATCTATATCAGTGACACTTTTGTCTGTAGTTATGGTGTTTATGTTTAAGTTTTTAGATATAATTAGGAAAGACGAAGTTGGAATGAGTGATAAAACTGATATGTTAATAAATAAGACTCTTATATCAAAGACTATAAATGAAGATATTAGAGCTTCTCTGGGTATTAATAATATAGAGTGTATAGATAATTCGTGTACGTTGGTTTTGAATAATGATGAGAGTAAGGTAATAGAGTTAAGTAAGGACAAGAGAACACTTACATATAAAAATATAACTACTGATGAAGTTATACTTAGAAGAAAGACAAGTGACGGGTATATTTATAATTTGAGTTTGAAGCAAAATGATAGTTTAAAATTAATAGAGATAGGAATAGATTCACATGAAGAATATAATGTAGAGATAGTCTATTATAATAGTGATGAAGACGATTAGAATTTTTCTTTTTAATATAAGTTTGATGTCTATTTTATGTGTAGATAATATGCTAAAAGCTTGAAAGAGTATTGATAGTGAGGAAAAAGCAAGTGAAGAAGATACTATTATAAATTTAATAGGTAATGTGAGAAGACTTTCACTTACTTTTTTTATGCCACTTGTTACTTCAAATAGACATCTTATTATATATTCAACTATACTAAATATGTTTATGTAGTTAAATATTATTTCACTTAGGGTTACAAATATAACTATGTTTCCTAGAATGACTAAGAGAATTGATGTGTTATTTAGTATTGAGGTTTTAATTAATTTTAAGAAGCTTTCACTTTTGTTTATGGCCGTGTAGTGGTTGTTTTCTAGTTTGTTATATGAAAGTAAGTACATTATGAAGTTAGCTAAGTAGTTTATTAGTAAGAGGCTTATTCCTATTTTGTAGCTATTAAACATTAAAAGACCTACACTTCCTATTACGAACATTGGGTTTGGGAAGAATGTACATGAAAGCATTACCCCAGCATCTTTTTCACTAATCATGTTTTTGTCTAGTAAGGTGTTTATGATTTTTGCATTACTTGGTAAGCCTGAAAATAAAGCTATGAATATTATAAAACTATATTTAAATTTAAAGATGGTGTTTAGAAAGTATATGTAGTTATAGTTAATTAGTATATCAGTTAGTATGAAGAATGGTAACATGCTTGGTAATACATTACTTACAAATATTTTAATGCTATAGTTAACATTAGTTATGATTAGATTTGGGTTACTTAGAAATACATAGATAAGGAAAGTTAAAAATAAATATTTTAAAATTTTGTATATACTTTTCATCATATTTCTCCTAATAATATGCTATAATAATAACGAGGTGTTTAAGAACGTGATTAGTAAATTATATGATAGTTTTACAAAGTATATAAAAGAAAATTATAAATTTTTAATTGTTTGGATGTTAATTCTTAGTGTTACTGTGTTTTTGTCTTTTTATGAGGTTGATTATGAGGTGTATACGCCTGGTAGTATTACTAATTTGGAAGATAGAATTATGGTGGAAGATGCTTATAAAGCTAAGGGTTCTTTTAATTTGACTTATGTTAATGCTAAGCCTGGTAGGTTAATAAATGTTCTTTTAAGTTATGTTATTCCATCATGGGATTTAGTAGATATTGATTCGTCTAGAATAGAGAATGAAGATTATGAAGAGATTATTGAAAGAGGTAAGATAGATTTAAATCAGGTAAATGAAAATGCTATGCTGGTAGCTTTTGATGCAGCTAATAAGGATTATACTATTACTAATAGAGATGTTACTGTTTATTATGTTTTTGAAGATGCTAAGACTAATTTGAGAGTAGGAGATGTTATCGTAGAAGTTAATGGGGAGAAGATAAGTAGTCTTAGTGATGTTACTGCGCGTTTAGAAGACGTGAGTGTAGGGGATGAAGTTACATTTAAAGTGAAGAGAGACGGTAAAACTTATACAAGAGATGGTAAGGTTTATGAGAGTGAGGGTAAAAAAATAATTGGGATGTATTTAACTGAGGTTATTAATGTTAAGAGTGATACGTTAGTTGAGTTTAATTATAAGAATAATGAAAGTGGAGCTTCTGGGGGGCTTATGAGTACATTAGAGATATATAATAAGATAACTAAAAAAGATATTACAAAGGGCCTAACTATTGCGGGAACTGGTACTATGAATGCAGATGGTACAGTAGGAGAGATAGGTGGCGTTAAGTATAAGTTAAAGGGTGCAGTTAAAAAGGGAGCTGACGCCTTTATTGTGCCTACTCTTAATTATGAAGAAGCTAAAGAGATTAAGGAAAAAGAGGGGTATGATATTAAGCTTATTAAAGCTGATACTTTTAGTAATGTACTTAAAGAGTTAGAAAAGTTATAAAAGTGTAGATATTTATATGTTATTTTGTTATAATTAATGGAAGTGGAAGGGACTAAGGTTTATGAAGATAACAAGAAGCGAGTTAAGAGAAAAAATCATGACTATTTTGTATCAAATAAATATTTATAAAAAAGATAATATTGATTATAAAGTAGAGAATGTTATAAAGGAAAATTATAGAAGTGAAAATGAGTTTGTTAATAGTATTGTCTATGGGGTTTTAGATAAAGAAAGTGAGATAGATGGTATTATAAATAAGTATTTAAAGAACTGGACTATTTCACGTCTTGGTAATATTGACCGTGCGATTTTTAGAATGAGTGTGTATGAGTTACTTTATACTGATACACCACATGTTGTTAGTATAAATGAGGGAATTGAGTTATCTAAAAAGTATAGTGATGTGGATGTTACTAAGATGCTTAATGCAGTTTTAGATAATATTTTAAATAATGAGGTAAAGAATGACTAATGATGTTTGTTTGTCAGTAACTGATGTTAATACTTATATTAAGAGTATATTTGATAAGGACCAATTTTTAACTTATGTTTGTATTAAAGGAGAGATAAGTAATCTTAAGTTTCATACAAGAGGACACTTGTATTTTAGTTTAAAGGATGAGAGTAGTAAGATTAATGCAGTTATGTTTAATTATACGAGTGCTAATTTAGAGTTTACACCAGAAGATGGGATGAGTGTTGTTGTTAAGGGTAAGGTTAGTGTTTATGTAGGTGGAGGAAATTATCAGATTACTGTTAGTAGTATGAAGCAAGATGGTGTTGGTAATTTGTATGTTTTGTTTGAAGAGTTAAAGAAGAAGCTTGCAAGTGAGGGACTTTTTGATCAAGATAAAAAGAAGAAGCTTCCTAGAATTCCTAAAAAGGTGGGTGTTATTACTGCACCTACTGGAGCGGCTGTTAAAGATATTATTAGTACTATTAATAGGCGTTTTCCACTTGCAGAGATTATACTTTTTCCAACACTTGTGCAAGGAGAGAGTGCTGCACCTAATATTGTTAAGATGCTAGAAAAGGCAGATAATAGTGATGTTGATGTGGTAATACTTGGAAGAGGTGGAGGTTCTATTGAAGATTTATGGGCTTTTAATGAAGAGATAGTTGCGCGTGCAATTTATAAAATGCATAAGCCTATTGTTAGTGCAGTAGGACATGAGATAGATTTTACGATAAGTGATTTTGTTGCTGATTTACGAGCGCCTACTCCAACGGGAGCAGCTGAGTTAGTGGTACCAAGTGTTCTTGAAATTAATAGGTATTTAACTCTTTATAAGGAGCGTTTTGTTAGTATTATTACAAAGAAGATTAATAATTATGATGATGTGTTAAAGAAGTATAAGAATAATTATATTTTAAATAATCCACTTAGTTTGTATGAAAAAGAGGAACAAAAGTTAGATAGTTTGTTAGATAAATTAAATATGTTAGTTAATGGTAAGATAGAGAAGGATGTTATAAATTTAGATAATTTAAAGAATAAACTTGTGTTACTTAGTCCTAAAAATATATTAGAAAAGGAAGTAAAGGAGAAAATTCTTAGGTTAAAAGAAGAGATGTATAAGAGTGCTACTTATGTTATTGAAAGATATAAGAGTAAGTTAGAGAACGTCCATACTAAGTTGGATTTGTTAAATCCTGAAAATATTTTAGATAAGGGGTATTCTGTTACTTTGAAGAATGGAAGTATTGTTAAAGATATTAGTGAGATTATGGTTAATGATTTAATTACTACTAAGGTAAAAAGTGGTAGTATTATAAGTGAAGTAAAGGAAGTGAGATAATGAAAGAAGAACAAACATTTGAAAGTGCTTTAGGACTTTTAGAAGAGAATATTAGATGTTTAGAGAAAGGCGAGGTTCCACTTGATGAGATGATGAAGAAGTATGAAGCAAGTATGGAATTGTTAAAGTACTGTGAGAATAAGTTAAAGGAAGCAACTAAGACAGTTAATAAGATTTTAAATGAAGATGGAAGTTTGTCTGAGTTTAAGAGTGAATAGGTAAAAGTTACCAAGTAAAAATTGGTAGCTTTTTTTTTAGGTTTTTGTTAATAATATTAGTGAGGTGTAGATTATGAAAAAGTTTATAATCGCATTAACCTTATTAATTATTTCACCTTTAAATGTGCTAGCTTATTCAGAATATATAATTCCAGGAGGAGAAAATATTGGGCTAGAGATTGAGTCAGATGGACTTGTTGTTGTGGGGTTTTATAAAGTAGGTGGTAAGTATATTGGTAGTGAAAATTTAAAAGTTGGAGATAGAATTTTAGAAATTGAGGGAAGTAAGGCACTTAGTATTAATGATATGACTAATGTTATTGAAGAGAATATTGTAGATAATCAGGTTAATATTAAGGTTAAAAGGAATGATAAGACTATAAATACTAAGTTAAAATTAGTTAAAGAAGATAATGTTTATAAGACAGGGTTATATGTTAAAGAGAAAGTGACTGGTATTGGTACTCTTACTTATATAGATCCTGAGACTTTAATTTATGGAGCTTTAGGGCATAGTGTTATTATGAATGAGACTAATAAGAAAGTGGAAGTTAAGGATGGTAGGATTTTTTCTTCATATGTTAATGGAATAGACAGAAGTACTAATGGACAAGTGGGTAGTAAGAATGCAAGTATTCTTTATAATCATGAACTTGGGAATGTTTTAGAGAATGAAGAGGTTGGGGTTTATGGTAAGATTACAAGTGATTTACCTGATAAGGAAAAAATGAAAGTGGCTTCTTGGAATCAAATTCATACTGGAAAAGCAACTATTTTAACTACTACTTTAGATACTAATGTTGAAGAGTTTGAGATAGAGATAATTAGTCTTAATAAGAGTTTAATTGATACAAATAAGTCTATTTCTTTTAAGGTTACTGACGAAAGGTTACTTGAAAGAAGTGGTGGTATTGTACAGGGTATGAGTGGAAGCCCGATTATTCAAGATAATATGATTGTTGGAAGTGTTACACATGTTTTAACTAATGATGTTACTAAAGGTTATGGTGTGTTTATAAGGACTATGTTAGAGGAGGGAGAGAATTAATCTTCCTTTTTCTTTTAATTTTTTCTTTATAGAATAAAGATTATGTGCTATAATTAAAAAGCAATAAGGTAATAGGTGAATAGAATGAAAAAGTTTGTAGTAGAATGTATAGTATTAGGGGTAGTTGTTATTATAGTATGTTTAGGTATTTATAAAGGTATTAGAAAAGATAATAATGATAGTGAAGAAATAGATGAGAAAGAGTTTCAGATTATAAGTGAAAATACTGATAAAGGGTTAGTAAATGTTACTGGTAATCTTTATACATATAATATGAATATAAGTGTTAATCAAGTAAAGGAAGAGATTACTAGTTCACTTTCTACAGCTATAGCAAGTGAGTTAGTTACTATAGAAGAGTTAACTAGTGATTGGAATAAAGTTAATATTTTATATTCAGGTGCTAAAGAGGTTTATAGAAATTTAGATAATACTATTATTTTGATTAGGTGTAGTAATGGTAAAGATGTTATTGGTAATATTAATTTAGATATTGATAAGAATTTATGTATGGAGGAATAAGTCCTCTTTTTAAAACATTTTAAGTAGGAGAAAAAAATGAATGAGAGAATTGTTAGTATATTAGAGAGTACTACTAATATTAAGAAAGAACAAATAAGTAAGACTTTGAAATTATTAGAAGAGGGATGTACTATTCCTTTTATTGCTAGGTATAGAAAGGAAGTTACTAATAATTTAAATGAGGAACAAATTAAGTTAATTAGTGATGAGTATAAGAGAAATTTAAATTTGCTTGAAAGAAAAGAAGCGGTTATTTCGTTAATTCAGGAGAAAGGGCTTCTTACACCAGAGATTAAAAAGAGTATTATGGATGCTAGTAAGTTAACTGAGGTAGAAGATATTTATAGGCCATTTAAGGAAAAGAAGAAGACTAAAGCTAGTGAAGCTATTAAGATGGGACTTGAGCCTCTTGCTAAAAAGATTATGAGTTTTCCTACTAGTGGAAGTATAGAGATGCTTACTAAGCCTTATCAAATGGACTCAAGTGTTGCAGTGGAGAATGCTGGGTATATTATTAGTGAGTGGATTAGTGATAATGCTTATTATAGGAAGTGGATTAGAGGGTTTATTTATAATACTGGTTTTATTAAGAGTAAGGTAAAAAAGAATAATAATGATACTGAGAAAGTGTATGAGATGTATTATGATTTTACTGAGAGTATTAAGTATTTAAAGCATTATAGGTGTTTAGCTATTAATCGTGCAGAAAAGGAGAAAGTTATTAGTGTAACTTACGTTTATGATACAGATAAGATTATAGAGTTTTTAGAGGGAAAGATTATTAAGAATAGTAGTTCTTTTGTTGTACCTATAGTTAAGGCCTCTATTAAAGATTCACTTAAGAGATTAATTTTACCAGGTATTGAAAGAGAGATTAGAAATGAAGTTACTGAGAAAGCTGAAGTTAAGGCAATAGAGACTTTTAGTAAGAATTTAAAGGATTTGTTACTTACTAGGCCACTTAAGGGACGAGTTGTTCTTGGGTTTGACCCAGCATATAGGACTGGGTGTAAGTTAGCTGTTATAGATGAAGCTGGTAATTTGTTAGATATTGAAGTGATTTATCCTAATGAACCTAGGAATGAAAAAATTGAGTCTACTAAGGTGTTAAGGGAGCTTATTAATAAGTATAATATTAAGCTTATTGCTATTGGTAATGGTACTGCTTCAAGGGAGAGTGAAGCTTTTGTTAGTGAAGCTATTAAGGGGTTAGATGTTAAGTATATTTTAGTTAGTGAAGCTGGCGCTAGTATATATTCTGCTAGTCCTTTGGCGATAGAAGAGTTCCCTAATTTGACTGTTGAAAAGAGAAGCGCTATTTCTATTGGAAGAAGAGTGCAAGACCCACTTAGTGAGCTTGTAAAGATTGATGCTAAGTCTATTGGTGTTGGAGAGTATCAGTATGACGTTAATCAAAAGAATTTGTCAGAGTCACTTGATTATACAGTTATGAGTATTGTAAATAGTGTTGGTGTTAATATTAATACAGCGTCTCCTAGTATTTTAAAGTATATTAGTGGTATGAGTAAGAAAGCTATTGAAGCTATTATGGATTATAAAAAGAATAATACTTTTAAGACTAGGGAAGCACTTTTGAATATTAAAGGTATTACTGCTAAAATTTATGAACAAGCTATTGGATTTTTAAGAATTCCAAATGGGGTTAATCCACTTGACAATACTGGTATACATCCAGAAAATTATGGTGATGCTAAGAAGATTTTAGATTATTTACATTTGGATTTAAGTGATATACAAAAGAGTAGTTTTAAGGAAGTATTAGAGGGAGCTGATATTAATAAGATATCTAAAGACACAGGTGTTAATATATATGTAGTGGAAATGATTATTAAGGAGCTTAAAAATCCTGGATTAGACCCGAGAGACGAATTAGATATGCCACTTTTAAAGAGTGATATTTTACATATAGAGGACTTAAAACCTAATATGGAATTAGAGGGTACAGTAAGGAATGTAACGTCATTTGGAGCTTTTATAGATATTGGACTTAAGAATGATGCATTAGTACATATTTCTAAAATGAGTAAGGATTATGTTAAGGATCCTAATCTTATTGTTAGTGTAGGAGATATTGTTAAGTGTTATGTTGATAAGATAGATTTAGATAAAAAACAAGTTTCGTTAAGTTTTATTAAGGAGTAAGTATGGAAGAAAAGATACCAACACATGTTGGAATAATTTTAGATGGAAATGGAAGATGGGCTACTAGTCGTGGTCTTAAGAGAAGTGAGGGACATAAAGAGGGGTTTGAGACTTTAAAGATTTTAGCAAAGTATATTTTGAAAAAGGGTGTAAAGATACTTAGTGTGTTTGCTTTTTCTACTGAGAATTTTAAGAGAAGTAAGGAAGAAGTAGATTATCTTATGAATTTATTTATTAAGGGGTTTAAGGGTAGTATAAGTGAGTTTAATAGTAATAATATTAAGGTTGTTTTTTCTGGTAGGAAAGAGCCTTTAAGTGATGATGTTTGGAATGCTATGAAAGAGATGGAAGACGGTACTAAAGATAATACTGGTGGCATTTTAAATATTTGTTTAAATTATGGAGGACGTGCTGAGATAGTTGATACTACTAAGAAACTTATTAATAAAGTAATTAATAATGAGATTTCTATAGAAGATATTACAGAAGAGACAATAGAAAAAAATTTGTATCATGATTTACCTCCAATAGATTTGTTAATTAGGACTAGTGGAGAGGTTAGGGTTTCTAATTTTATGTTATATCAAATGGCTTATGCTGAGATGTATTTTCCAGATACGTATTTTCCTGATTTTAAGGAAAGTGAGTTTGATAAAGCTCTTTTATATTATAATTCACGTGATAGACGTTTTGGAGGAATTAAAAAATAGTAGTTTTTGCTACTATTTTTTTAGAATAATGAAACAACTAAACTTCCGATAAAACTAATAATAATTACGATTAAAAATAACCATACTAGTATTCTAAGTATTAGTTCTTTTGTTTTCTTTTTCATAATGTCACCAAAAATATTATATAATAACTTTCATATTTTTTGAAGTAAATAATATAATTTAGTATGAAAAAAATTATTGATAAAAGAATTGTACTTACTAATTTAATAGTAATGGCACTAGGGTTTGTAGCAGGTATTGTGTTTTTGGTGTTTGTGAGTCGTGCAGATAAGTTATTAATAAAGGAGGAATTAGAGGATTATCTTAATATTATTTCTTTAAATGATATTAGTAAGATAAGTTATTTGTTAAATAGTTTTAAGTATAATATGATTTATATTTCTCTTATTAGTGTTTTTTCTATTGTATATATTTTATCTCCTTTTGTGCTTTTTATTAGTTTTTATAAGGGTATGCTTGTAGGCTTTTTGATGTCTAGTTTGATTTATTCTTTTAAGTTAAAGGGTATTATTTATAGTTTGTTAGTTATATTTCCACATCATATTTTAATGAATGTTTTAGTAGTGATATATGGAAGTGTTATGTTGATGTTTAGTTATAAGTTATTAAGGGGGACTATTAAAAAAGAGAATATTAATTTAAATTTATTTATTAAGAAGACTGGACTTCTTTATTTAAGTGCGCTTGTTTTGTGTTTTTTGATTACTTTAACAGAAATTTATGTAAGTCCTTTGTTAGTTAGGTTGGTGTATTAGTTATTTTAAATTTACAAAATGTACAAAATATTGTATAATTTAAGAAGAAAAAAGGTGGTACGAATGAAAGTAGTAGTAGGAATGAGTGGAGGAGTTGACAGTGCAGTTTCAGCTTATTTGTTAGATAAAGAGGGCTATGATGTAGTTGGATTGTTTATGAAGAATTGGGATTCTAATATAAATAGTGATCCAGAGGGAATTACTGATGGTATATGTCCTCAAGAACAAGATTTTATTGATGCTAAAAAGGTATGTGACTACTTGGGTATACCTCTTTATAGAATAGATTTTATTAAAGAATATTGGGACAATGTTTTTACTTATTTTTTGAATGAGTTAAAAAAGGGTAGAACACCTAACCCAGATATTATGTGTAATAAATATATTAAGTTTGATTTATTTAAAAAGGAAGCAAAGAGGCTTGGAGGGTCATTAATTGCAACTGGGCATTATGCAAGGCATGTTGGTAATAAGATTTTAAGAGGTGTTGATAATAATAAGGACCAAACTTATTTTTTGAGTCAAGTTAAGAGTGAAGAGTTTAAGGATGTTATATTTCCTGTAGGAGGTTATACTAAGGAAGAGGTAAGAAGAATAGCAAGGGAAGCTAATTTACCTGTTGCTGATAAGAAAGATTCTACTGGTATATGTTTTATTGGGGAGAGACATTATCAACAATTTGTGCAAAATTATTTAAAGGGTACTAAAGGGCCTATAGTTGATATTGATACTTTAGAGGAAATTGGAACACATGAGGGACTTATTAATTATACTATTGGGCAAAGGAGAAATGTTGGTATTAGTGGTAATGTTAAGAGGCATTATGTGTGTGGTAAGGATGTTAAACAAAATATTTTGTATGTTGCTTTTGGAGATGATAATAAGTATTTAATGAGTGATGAGGCAATTATAGAAGATATGAATTATATTAGTAGTAGTAAGCCAGTGTTTGCAACATGTAAGTTTAGGTATCGTGGCGAGGATATTCCAATTCAAATAGAGTATTTGGAAAATAATATGATTAAGGTTAAGTATGAAAGCGCTAAGGCGGTTACACCAGGACAAGCTTGTGTTGTTTATTTGGGGGAAGAAATGATTGGTGGAGGTATTATTAAAGAGGTTAGAAAGAGTGGTAAAAAGCTTTGGTATTTAGATTAAATGTCTTAATTTTTAGGACATTTTTTATTTTGAAAAATTTTTTTGAGTTTACATCAATTTACACTTGACGTGTAAATGTAAAAGGTTGTAAAATAAGTATGTAACATAAATAAAAGAGTAGGGAGAGAACTAATGAAAAATTTAAATGAATTATTACAAGAATTGGGAATATCTAAAGTTAAGTTAGCCAAATATTTAGGTGTTTCAAGACAAATGATTTATAATTATTTAGAATTAGAGAATATTAACAAATGGCCAAAGGAAAAGAAGATTTTATTATTTAAGTTATTAGATATTGAAGATGGAAGTGATGAGTCGTTAAGTAAGATAAAGGTTACAGCAGAGTATTTAGAAGATATTGAAGCAAGATTAAATCAAAATTTGAAGAGTAGTTTTAGTACAGATGCTTATTTTGATTTAAAGGATTTGAATAAGGAAGAACAAACTTTAGTTAATGATTTGATAACTTTAATTAAAGAGAAGTTTACTGAGGAAAAGAATAAAGATACTTATTATGAATTTTTGTATTTGTATCATATACTTCAATCTATAGATAATATACCAGAGATTAAATATATATTTGCATATTTAAGTAAGACTACAGGATTTACTGAACCTATGGAATTTAAGTTTGATGAGACTGCTCAATTTATTCTTGAGAGTATAGTGTTTACTGCAATGAACCTTTATAATAATGGTGGTGCTCAAAAGAGTAAGTTAGTGTCAGCACATGAGAGATTTGTTAAGGAGATAGAAAATAATAAGGAAGAGGTATTAAGTAGAACTCAACAATTAACTACTGTTAAAATTCAAGCTTTGAGAGAGTTAGGTTATAGTGAGATAAATACTGAGAATGCGCAAGAGGTGTTTAATAAGATGGGGGAAATTCAATCTAGAAAGGTAGTAATGGGAGAGAGAAAAGAAAACTGAATGTAATATATTCAGTTTTTTCTTAGTATATTAAATGTAAATTAAATGCATGATTTTGTAAATAGTTATTTGTTAAATTAATGGTTGAATTAGTATTGTATTATTGATAAAATGTTTAACAAATGGAGGGAGAAGTTATGTATAAAAAAGAGTTAGTTGATAAAGTAGTAGATAGTACTAAAATGAGATTTAAGGATGTTGATTTAGTTTATAATGCTATACTTGATACAATTAAGAAAGAGTTGTATAACGGGGAAGAAGTAGTTTTAACTGGGTTTGGAACATTTAGGGTTAATAATAGAAAAGAGAGAAAAGGAATTAATCCTAGAAATGGTAGTGTTATAGATATTTTACCTAAGAGAGTTGTTACTTTTAAATCAAGTTTGGCTTTTAAAAGTTATATGAATGATAGAAAATGAATTGCTATTTATGTGTGGCAATTTTTTTAAGTTTTTATTTAAAAAGCTTGTACCCCTATTGAAAAAAGCTATAACTAAGGGAAGAGTAGAGGTTTAGTGGAGGTATTATTAATTTCTTCTTTTGATAGAACTTAACATAATATATATTATCGGAACTTGAATTTAGATGTGAAAATAGTGGTGTTTTTAGTTAGTTTTAGAATATTAATATGTTTATTAAGACTAAGATTAATCCTAGTATTAATCCTATGATGTTATTAGTTTTTTTGTTGTATTTGTTGGCTAATGGTAACATTTCTTCAATTGCTAAACTTATCATAATACCAGCTACAAATATTAATATTATGCTTATTGTGTTATCAGTTATAAATCTTTTTAATATTAGATAAGCCATAATAGCTCCTAGAGGTTCTGCAATTGCTGCTAGAAATGCATAGAATATTCCCCTACTTTTAGAACCTGTAGCGTAGTAGATAGGGGTGCTTATTGATATTCCTTCTGGTATGTTGTGTAACATTATTGCTATTCCTAGGCTTATTCCGTTTAATGTGTTGTTGTAAGCACTCATGAATGTTGCTATTCCCTCTGGAAAGTTATGTATCATTAGTGTTATCATGCTTAGTACGCCTACTCTGTATAGGTTTTCTTTCTCCCTACCCTTACCTTTTATTGAGTTTATTTTTACATTTAGTTTACATATTATTAGATAGCCTAGGTAAAATACTATTATTGTTAGTAATAGTGCTTGGTAGAAGCCATAGTTAGTTGTTAGTGTTTTTACGCTTGTGGGTATTAGGTCAAATACTGATAGAGATATCATTACTGATAGTGAGAAACTTAGTGCAAAACATATAAAGCCATCTTTGTCTTTGAAGTCTTTAAATATGATTAAGGCTCCTATTAGTGTGCTAAAGCCTGCGATTGTAGAGATTATTAAGGGTATAACAATATTTTCCATATGTATCACTATATAATGATATGTTATATAGTACTAAAATTTTCCATTAAAAAAATTAATATTAGAGAATTAATGAGTTAGATTGTTCCATAATAATAACAGGTGGTGATTAATATGGCAATGCAAAGAAATAATCAAAATAATAGAAGTTCTAGAAGTAATAATTCTAGAAGCAACAACAGAAGTTCTAGAAATGAAAGCTCAAGAAGTTCTAGAAATAATGAAAAAAGTTCTAGAAGTTGCAACAACAATAATCGTAAATAGTATAAGAAAAAGGAACGATGGTTTATGTTCCTTTTTTATTTTAGTAAATCTAGGAAGCTTTTTCCAAGTGGTATGTCGCTTTTTATTCCAAAGTTATCTACTATACTAGCGCCTATGTTTGCAAATGTGTCTCCAGTAGGTAAGCTTCCGTAGTGTTTGAATTTTTTTGAATATACAAGGAGAGGTACGTTTTCTCTTGTGTGATCTGTTCCTTTAAATGTTGGATCGTTTCCATGGTCTGCTGTAAATATTACTAAATCGTCTTCAGTTAGTTTATTTATAAATATAGGTAAATATCTATCTAGTTCTTCTAAACATTTTAGGTAGCCATCTTTGTCTCTTCTGTGTCCATATGAAGAATCAAAGTCGTTTAGGTTTAGGAAGCATAGTCCAGTAAAGTCAAATCTAGTGAAGTCTATTAGTTTCATTAAGCCGTCTACATTGTTTGCTGTTTTTAGTCCGTTAGTTATGCTTTTGTTTGCAAATATGTCTTTTATTTTACCTAGAGCAATTACATCGTAACCGTTACTATATAGTAAGTCTAGGTAGTTGTGAGGTGGTTCTTTAGTGAAGTCTTTTCTTCTTGGTGTTCTAACAAATTCCCCTACTTTTCCTGTAAATGGTCTTGCTATTACTCTTCCTATACTGTATTCTTCTTTAAATACTATTTTGCTTATTTTTTCACATATGTCATAAAGTTCTTCAACTGGAACTATGCTTTCGTGTGCTGCTACTTGTAGTACTGAGTCAGCACTTGTGTATATTATTATAGCGCCTGTTTTCATGTGCATTTCGCCTAGTTCTTTAATTATTTCAGTACCAGATGCGACACAGTTACCTATTACTTCTTTACCAGTTACACGTTGGATTTCGCTTATTAGTAATATTGGAAACCCATTTGGGTATGTTAGGTAAGGTTTGTCTAAGACTACACCCATCATTTCGTAGTGTCCATTTAGTGTGTCTTTTGCTTTATTTTGTGGCTTTAGTATACCATGATAGCCATAAGTTGCTTTCTTTTTGTTTACTAGTTCTAGTAGTCCTAGTTTTTCAAACATTGGTAAGTGATATGCATTGGTGTCTAGTATGTGTCCTAGAGTACTAGCGCCTTCGTCTCCGTATAAGGCTGCATCACTTGCTTCTCCTGCTCCTACACTGTCCATTACTATTAAAAAAACTCTTTTAAACATTTAAATTCACTCCTTTTTTGCTCTTGGATGGAAGCCATCATAATTTTCTCTTAATACATCATTAGCGACGTATGTGTATATATTAGTAGTTGAAATATTTTCGTGTCCTAGCATTTCTTGTATGCTTCTTAAGTCTGCTCCTCCTTCTAGTAGATGGGTTGCAAAACTGTGTCTTAGTACGTGTGGTGTTATTTCTTTTTCTATGCCACTGTTTATTCTTATGTTTTCTAGTATGAAGTTAAAGCCTTGTCTTGTTATTGGTTTACCATGGTTATTTAGGAATAGTTCGTCATAGGTCTGTTTTTTTATGAGGTTAGTTCTATGCTCTTTTATGTATATTTCTAAATAGTAAAGTGCGGTTTCTCCTATTGGAACGATGCGTGTTTTTTTCCCTTTACCAGTTATTCTTATTATTGAATTGTATAGGTCTACTTCACTATATTTTAGTTTGACAAGTTCACTAACTCTAAGCCCTGTAGCGTACATTACTTCCATCATTGCTTTGTTTCTGTAGTCATAGTCTGTTTTTAGTGGGATGTTTAGTAGTTTGTCTACTTCACTAATTGATAAGTATTTTGGAAGTCTTTTTTCTTTTTTTAGTGATTCTATTTCTTCTAGAGGACTTGCTGTTATATATTCTTCACTTGTTAAATAGTTATAGAAACCTTTTAGAGAAGATATGTGTCTATTTATACTATTTACGTTCATTTCATTTTTTAATGTGCTTATGTATTTTAAAATGTCTTCTTTTGTTACGTTGATTAGGTCTTTTGAAATAAATTTTGTAAAGTTTTGTAAGTCAAGTTTGTATGAAAGAATTGTAGCTTCCCCTAGTTTTTTTTCTGTTTTTAAGTATAAATAATAATTATTTAAATAATCTATTTTTGTCATAATTTAATTATCTCACTAGTAAATTAAAAATTCAATGCTACAAGTATGCATATACTTATTATGATTATTACTGATGTTATTAGTAATAATATTTGTTTTTTGTGGCTTTTCTTTTTTATTGGGCCTTCTAGTATGTTATCAGTTTCTAAACTTGCTCCACATTTAGGACAATATGTTAGGTTGCTTGATATGTTATTTCCACAATTACTACATCTTACCATATTACTCACTCTACTTTCTTATAGATTAATTATATCACAAAGTTTCTTTTAGGGTATCATTTATGATGTAATTTGTGATAAAAAGTCCAAATGTTGCAGGTACGTAACTGTTGCTTCCTAGTGCTTTTATGTTTTTTGCTGTTTCAGTAGATGATACTACTTTGACCTTTTTTTGTTTTTGTTTATCAATAGTGCGTCTTAGTTTTTTAGCGATAGCGTCGTATTTTGTTTTGTCTAGTGTGGTAAGTTCTATTTTGGTTACGTCCATTCTTTTAGCTGCACCCATGGAAGAGACGATTTTTATGTTTTTTTCTAAGCATTTGTTTATTAGTAGTATTTTAGTAGATATGGTGTCACATGTGTCTATTACGTAGTCGTATTTTTCTAGTTCTATTTCGTTTATGTTGTTTTCGTTTAGAAATATGTATAAGTCATTTATTATGATATTTTTGTTAATGCTTAATGCACGTTTTTTGGCTTCTGTTACTTTTTTGTTACCAATGTTCTTTTGATTAGTTATGATTTGTCTATTTAGGTTTGAGCTATCTATTATATCTTTATCTATTATTGTAATGTTAGATATTCCCATTCTTACCAGGCTTTCTAAAGTGTAACCACCTACTCCACCTATTCCTATTATTAGTATGTTTAGGTTTTTGATTTTTTCTAAGTTGTTTTTGCCTATTAGTGCTTCTAGTCTATTTAAGTCCATATAATTCACCTCTTTTAACCATATGAAAACCAAAATAAAGTGTAAGAATAAAACTCGCTACGTGCGAGGTGGTAGTCCACATAATTACTTTAAGGATTCTTAGTTTAATACTAAGCATTCAACACCAGTAATTAATTAGGTCTCCAAATTACTTATTTGTCGGTTTATTTTAAACACCTCATTTTGGTAATTTAATTATATCAAATTTATTATGTATTATCTACTATAATTTTATATTTTAGTGAAAAATAAAAACTCTTTATTTAAGAGCTTTTATTCGTAGTAGTGTGCGCCAACTAATGGTTCTCAGTTATTTTAATAATTAATATTAAATATAACTCAGAAAAAAGTAATTGGTCGTTCTAATTAGTGTGTTTAGTTGTGAACGAATTTTTTTAATTTTATATTTTTTTCACTACTACTTATTGTAAGTTTTAATTTTTAAATAAGTTTAGTTGGCGCGGGAAGTGTAGAAGTTAGTCTTCTGTTACACTTTTTTCGTATTTTTTATATACATCTTTTAAGTATGTGTCTTTTATTTCAAGTTTTGCTTCTTCTCTCATTTTTAGCATTGCTTTTTGATATAATTTTTCGTCTTCTGTTTCTTTTTGTCTTGTTAAGGCTGTTATTATATCGTCTTTTACTGTTTTTAGTTTAGGTTTTTCTTCACTAGATTTTCTATATATTATGTGGTAACCATAACTAGTTTTTACTAAGCTTTTTGAGTATTCTCCGTCTTGTAAGTTTTTAACAGCACTTAGGAATGTTGATTCGATGTTTGAGTCATAATTTATTGTTAAGTCTTCTGTATGTATCACATAAGTATATTCTTCTTTTAGTGAATCCCAACTTGTGCCTGATAATAATTTGTCTAGTATTTCTTGCGCTAGGGCTTTTGCGTCTGCATCAGGTACGTCTTCTGTTATTTCTACTAGTATGTGTTCAGCGCTTATTGGTCCAAATATGTTTTGGTCATAGTAGTCGTTTATTTCTTCGTCAGTAAATTGTGTAGCCATATATTCTTTATAGTATTTGTTTCTTAAGTAATCTAGTTCAATGTATTTTGTAAATTCTTCTTTTGTTTCGTAACCGCTTTGTTTTAGGAATTCTTCTTCTGTTATTCCATAGTTAGATACGTAGTTTGATATTGTTGTGTCAGCATAGTTTGCTATTTCTTCATTATCAGCGTCTGTTAGTTCATATTTTTCATATAGTATGTTTTTATCTATTACTTCTATTAGACCATTCATAGCCATTCCATAGTTATTTTTAAAGTTATCGTATATTTCATCTGCTGTTATTTTGTCTTTTCCTATAGTTATTGCTACTTGTTCTTTGTTTTTAAGTTCTGCTATTCTTTCTGGATAGAAGATAAGCATTATTATTATACCTATTAATAGTCCAACTATCAAGGCTATTATTTCTTCTTTTTTTATTTTTTTTATATATTCTTTCATATTGCCTCCATGTCTATTTATTATTTTACTACATATTCACTCACTTTAGCAAATGTTTTTCGATGATGTTTTGTAATTCCGTATTTTTTTATCGCTTCTATGTGTTTTTTTGTGCCGTAACCTTTGTTGTTTTTTAGGTCGTACATTGGGTATTCGTCTGACATTTTTGTTATTATTCTGTCTCTTGTTACTTTTGCTATTATGGAAGAAGCAGCTATTGATTCACTTAGAGCATCTCCTTTTATTATTGAAGTGGATGGTATATCTATGTCTAGTTTTACTGCATCTATTAGGATGTGTTCTGGTGTTACGTCTAGGTTTTTTATTGCTTCTTTCATAGCTAGTTTTGTTGCTTCTAGGATGTTTATTTTGTCTATTGTTTCTTCGTTTATTATGCCTATTCCTATACTTATTGCATTTTCTTTTATAACATTATATAGGTCTTCTCTCTTTTTTTCTGTTAGTTTTTTTGAGTCTTTTATTTGTTCGTTATAGTAGTTTTTTGGAAGTATTACAGCTGCAGCTACTACTGGGCCAAATAAAGGGCCTCTTCCTACTTCGTCAATTCCTGCGATTAGTGTTATTCCTTTTTTGTATAGTTCTTTTTCATATTCTAACATTTTTTACCTCTTTAGTTCTTTCTTAATATTATTATATATGCTTTCGGGGTCTAGATGCAAGTGTATTAGTATTTCTTTTCTACTTCCTTGTTTTACAAATGTGTCTTCTACCCCATATGTTATTATGTTTTTGTTTGATATTGTGTTTAGGTAGCTACCAAGTGAACCTATTTTCATGCTTTCTTCGTATACAAATATCGGTTTGTTCTTTTTTTGTATTTTGTTAAAGTATAGTGTGTCTATTGGTTTTATGAATCTTGCGTTTACTAGTTCTACTTCTATGTTATCTTGTTTTAGTTTTTCTATTATTTCTAATGATTCATTTACGAAGTCTCCGTATGTTATAAGGGTTGCGTCTTTTCCTTTTGTTATTTGTTCCCATGAGCCTATAGGGATTTTTTTTATTTCGCCTTTTTTATATTCTATTTTGTTTCTTGAGTATCTTATACAGAATGGGCTAGATGCTTGTATTGCTGTTTTTAGTAAGTTTGTAGCTTCTATGCTGTCTTTTGGACAAGATATTATTATGTTAGGTATGGGAAGTAAGAATGTTATATCGAATAAGCCTTGGTGGGTTTCGCCATCTTCTCCTACTATGCCTGAACGGTCTATTCCTATTATTACGTGTGAGTTCATTCTGGCTATGTCATGGACTATTTCGTCATAGCCTCTTTGTAAGAAACTAGAGTATATTGATACAAATGGGATTTTGTGTTCTAGGCTTAGAGCATTTGCAAGTATTAGTGCGTGTTCTTCTGCTATTCCTGTGTCTATAAAGTTTTTTGGGTACATGTTTTTGAATTTTGTTAGTTTTGAGCCTGTTTCCATTGCTGGGGTTATTACTATGATGTCTTCGTTCATTAGTCTGATTATTGAGTCACTTATTATTTCGCTCCAGGAAGTTTTGTTTGAGTCATTGGAGCTTATTATTTTACCTGTGACTTTGTCAAATGAGCTAACACCGTGCCATACACCAGTTTTGTCGTTTTCTGCAAATTTGTAGCCTTTTCCTTTTTCTGTTATTACGTGTATTAGTACTGGACCATTTGATTTTTTTGCAAGGGTTAAGTATGTTATTAGGTCGTTATAGTCATGTCCATTTATTGGACCATAGTAGTCTATTCCAAGTTCTTCAAATATGAAACCTTCTTTTACGTATAGTTTTTTTATGCTTTGTTTTATGTTTCTTACTACGTTATATATTTTAGGGAATTTTGATAGTATTTTTTTTGTTTTGTTTTTTGCTAGTTTGTAGTTGTTTTTGTTTCTTAGTTTGTCTAAGTGATTGTGTAGTGCACCTACGCTTTCAGATATGCTCATGTTGTTGTCGTTTAGTATTATTATTAGTTTTGTTTGTAGGTCTCCTATTTGGTTTAGTGCTTCATAGCATAAGCCATTACTTATTGATCCGTCTCCTATTACGGCTATTACGTTGTTTTTTTCTTTGTTCATGTCTCTTCCTAGTGCAAGGCCTAGAGCTGCACTTAGACTAGTACTTGAGTGACCTGCTTCGTATGCGTCATGGGGGCTTTCACTCATTTTTTGAAATCCTGATAAGCCATTAAATTGTCTTAGTGTGTCAAAGTATTTAGCACGTCCTGTTAGGATTTTGTGTACGTAACTTTGGTGTGAGACGTCAAATATTATTTTGTCTTTGGGTGTATCAAATACTTTGTGTAGTGCTATGGTTAGTTCTACTATACCTAGGTTACTAGATAAGTGTCCTCCAGTTTTAGATATTTTGTCTATTAAAAATTCTCTTATGTCTTTACTTAGAGTTGTTAATTCTTTGCTACTTAGTTTTTTTATAAATTTTGGGTTTTTAATTTCTTCTATTTTCATTTCTTCACCTGTAGATTTGATTATAGTTTATTTTATTTGATACGTCAAATTTTAGGTTATGTTTTTTAGATTTTATAATACATTTGTTTACTGCTATTTGGTTTATTTGGTATGGTTTGTTTAATTAGGCCTTCTTTAATAGCGGGATGTAGATATTTGTTTCTTAATGTGTTTTTAGATTTTATATTTAGTTTTTCCATTATTTCTTTAGCGCTTAGTGGTACATTTTTTTCTAAGCAATTTAGTAATTTATTTATGTTTATTGCATCTTCAACAATTAATGTATTTGGTATTTTTAATGCTTCGTCTAGTGTTTCGTCTATTATTTTTAGCATAAATTCAATAAATTCAGTGGAATTACCTAAGTTATTACAGTCATTAATTGCTTCGTAGTACCCTTTTTGATATTTATATATTTGTGATTCAATTGGTAGATATTCAAATATTTTTTTCCAGTTATAAAGTAAAATGTTTTGCCATAGTCTTACGGTTCTTCCGTTTCCATCGCTAAATGGATGAATAAATACAAATTCATAGTGAAATACACTTGATAATATTAATGGATGTATTTTATTTTTATTTTCTTTTGCCCATTTTAGAAGTTGTTTTATTAGATAGTCAACATTTTCAGGTGGTGGACACATAAATATGCAGTTTTTACCGTTAAATACGCCCTCGTTTCCTTTTCTGAATTTACCAGAGTCTTTTACTGTTAAATATGTTATTATACCATGGGCTTTTTTTAAGTCTTTAATACTATATGGGTTAAGATTATTTATCATTTCATAAGCATTGTAGGCGTTTTTTACTTCTTGAATGTCTTTTTTAGGGCCTAGTACTAATTTACCATCTATAACATCTTTTACTTGGTCTTTTGTTAGTTTGTTGTTTTCGATTGCAAGTGAAGAATGAATAGAATTTATTTTTGTTTGTTTTCTTAAATATGGTTTTTTATTTAGATTTGTATAGTTATCAAGTTTAGTTATTTTTTCAGAAATATTAGCTACTCTGTTTAATATGAGTTCTGTTATTTCATATGGTGGATTATATTTTTCCATTACTAATCACCTCAGATTTCTTAGATTTATTGTACTATGTTTTAGTGTAATAATCAATATGACTTGCTCAAGACTTGCTCAAGACTTGCTCAAAAAAAGACTAATATTTTTAGCCTTTTAATATGTTTTTAATTTTTAACTAAAGTTAAGCACAATCCTAATATAATTATAATTATAATTATAAAGATAATATCAATTATGCGTGATTCTATCTCTTTCTTGCTTAGTTTCTTTTTCTTTTTAGGTTTTTTGTGTTCTTCGTTGCTGTAAGCAGACATAAAAAAACTTGTATATGCTAGTATTGCTGGAATTATTGTCCATTCTCCTTTGAGGAAGAAGAATAGAATTATTCCGGAAATATATAATATTATACTAATTGTATGAATTATTATATAGTCTTTGCGTAGATTAAGCTTGATAATTTTGTCTTTTTTAGTTGTAGTAGACTTTGGTTTTTCTTCTGTTGTGTTTTGTAATATCGTGTATTCTTTAGGATTAAGTTTCATTATATAGATAAAACTATCTCTCATATATTTATAAGTAGATTTAGATGTTGAATCGTTTTGCTTATGTACGTAAAGTGATTTGGTATTTAATTCTATTCCTGCTGGTAAGATATTGAATGTTGGTTCAATTAAACAATTAGTGAATAGATATTCTTTAAAACTTTCTGTACTATTGTCTACTATGATAATCATTTTAACGGATAGGTCTTTAGTAGTTATATTGTCTATTACATCTTGTAAGTCATTATTTATTTCTTCTTTTTCTATATATTCTTTCATTCTTATTATTGCATATAATTCTTTATAACCTAGACTTATCTTTTTTTCATAGATGTTTAGTTCTTCTTCATTATCATATTTCTTTTCAAGTATTAATTTATATTTTTGCTCGGTTAATTTGGTAACAATATCATTATAAACAGTTGAATAATTACTACTATTTATTTTAAATTTGTATGCGTCTGCTTTTTTAGTTTTAAATATATCTGATTCTGATTTAACATTTAAAGTAATTAAATGCATGTGAATGTATATAGATGTTATGCCTAATATTAAATCGCCAATAAGCAAATAATCATAAATCTTTTCATAAATTTCAGTTGGTATTATAAATGGAAAAAAGAAAAATAAAGCAAATATCATAATTCCGCTGAATATTATTAGTCCAACTATAAATATTATAATTTTGTTGAAAGTTTTTTCTTTCATGATTACCTCTTTCATAGAAATATGTTTATTCTTTAAATTTATATTTATCAAATTTTTTTTGATTTGTCTGGTTCTATAGTTTAATCTGCCTATTAATACTAGATAAAATCAGGATTAATGGTAAATTTTATCTTGAATTATAACGTATATAATAGCTCCGATAAAATATGCAATAAATATAAAATAAATTACATTCATTACTTTTTCTCCTATACTTAATTTTCTTTTTTTAGGTTTTACTTTTTTCTTTTTTGTAAATTTACTTGAGTCTACATTTTCATAAAAATTAATTGCAAAACCCATTTCAGAAAGTAAAAGCGGAAAAGTTGCATTTTTATATATCGGTGTCATTATTAAACCTGAAAAGTATAGTATTGTACTTATAATGTGTGCTACTATATAATCTTTACTTATTTTTAGTTTGATAATTTGGTCTGGATTAGATGGGTTTGATTTTTCTTCTGTTGTATTTTTTAAAATTGTGTAGTTTTTAGGGTTAAGTTTCATTATATAGATAAAGCTATCTCTCATATATTTATATGCAGATTTAAACATTGAATCGTTTTGTTTATGTACATAAAGTGATTTAGTATTTAATTCTATTCCTGTTGGTAAGATAGTTAACCTTTCTTCAATTAAGCAATTTGTGAATAGATACTCTTTAAATCTTTCAGTACTTTTATCTACTATGATTATTATTTTAAGTGATATGTATATTGAATTTAATGTTTCTATTAAGTCATGTAAGTCATTATCTATTTCTTCTTCTGTTTTATCTTTAAATTCTTTCATTCTTATTATTGCATAAAATTCTATGTTGCTTATACCTAAATTTTTTTCATAGATGTTTAGCTCTTTTTCGTTATCATATTTCTTCTCTAATGTTAATTTGTATTTTTGTTCTGTTAATTTAGCAACAATATCATTATAAACAGTTGAATAATTACTACTATTTATTTTAAATTTGTATGCGTCTGCTTTTTTAGTTTTAAATATATCTGATTCTGATTTAACATTTAAAGTGCTTAAAGTAACATGAATATATATAGCAGTTATGCCTAATATTAAATCGCCAATAAGCAAATAATCATAAATCTTTTCATAAATTTCAGTTGGTATTATAAGTGGAAAGACTAATAAAATTGCAAATAACATAATTCCACTGAATATTATTAGACTAACTATAAATATTATAATTTTGTTGAAAGTTTTTTCTTTCATGATTACCTCTTTCTTTAATATATTTTTATTCTTCAAACTCATATTTATCTAGTCTTTTTTTAATTTTATCTAGTTCTTTTTTTCTTTCGTCATAGTATTTTGTTGTTTCCCAATATTTTAAATCTCCCTCTATAGCTTTATAGCCTAGGCTTTTAAGATTTGGTGTTAATTTTTTAACTCTTAATAATTTGTCTACTAGTACTAGGTAAAGTATAATTCCATCCGTTACGTTTGCATATTCGCGAACATCATCAGTTAATTTATTTAATATTTGTCTTCCAGTTTTATTTTTATCATATATTTCGTTGCAAACACTTTTTACATATAGTGCTATATCATTATCATATAATTTTGGACCCCAACCATATGAGTAATGTCTACCCTCTTTTTGTCTTTTTAATACTATCTTATCTCCTCTTTCTCTTTTATAGAGTTTATTCATAATTCTTTCGTTAAATTTTTCAGTTTCTTTTATTCCTCTTTTTGTGTATTGTTTTCCTTTTTTTAGATTAAATGTTTCATAGCTTTCTAATAATTCATTTACAAATTTGTCTGAATTAATTGTGCTTATAAATAAGCTTTCTTTAATAAATTCTTCCTCTTCTGGAATTTCTATTTTAAAGTTACCTATATATTTAAATTCAGGACAGTAGAATTTTTTTGGTAAAATAAATATTCTGAAAATATAAGTGTATATAAGTCCATATTTATCAGGTTTAACTTTTATATGCTTTTTACTTTCTATTAATTCTTCTACAGATTGTTCCATCGGCTTATCTCCAAGTCTTAAATTATATGGACCTCCATAATATTTTATTAGTTCCAGTTTGTCAAATTCTTCTTGGGTAGTAGGGATTGTCTCGTCTTTTGTTATTTTTGCACGAAAATATTGAAATTCTGGGTATTTTGGGTCAGTTTTAATGTTTTCATTTTCAAATTTAGTGAGTAATAAATATCTTCCATTATATTTTTTAAATTCTTTATTATCGGTTTCAATTTTAACTGCGAATGTATCGCCTGGTAGCCAATTTTTTTTAAATTTTTTATTTCCTTTTATCATTCATTGCACCTCACTTGATTTTGTTATTTATATTATATCACAGTTTGTACTTGAACATGAAAAAAAGGTTAGCACTTTTTTTAAGTGCTAACCAATTATTATGTTAAGATTTTCATTACTTTTTAATTCTAAGTATGTTTTTACTAGACAACTCTTTTTAATCTTTTGTAAAGTAAATCTACTTATATTCAATATTTCACTTATTTCTTCTTCAGTTTTATTATTAAAGAATGTGTTTACTAAATAATATGTTTCACTGTATGTTAATTTAGTAGATAGGCTCATTATAGTATCATAAAAATCTTTAGCCCATATTTGTTTATCTATTTTACTTGCTATGTAATTGCTTATTTTGTCTTGTTTGTTTTTATTTTTAGTTATTTCTTTACCATATATTGGCGATATGTTTATGTAGTCTTTATCAATATATTTGGCGTCATTAAAAGTAGTGAAACTTTTTAATAAATCTTTTCTTAGATTTGTGTAGTAGTATGCTTCTATTACTTCATTGCTTAAAAGATTTCTGTAAGTTTCTTTCTTATTTTCTAAGTTTTCTAAAATTTGTTTTGGTAATTCAAAAAAATTATTATCGTTTCTCATATTATCTACTTCGACTTTCCCCCTCACATTTAATTTTTTTCTGTTTATATTAGTCTTTTTTTGTTTAAATGTCAAGATTTTTTTCACTTCCTTTTAAATTATTAAATATATCGAATAGTTTTTTGGGTAATGGTAGGTTCATTAAGGCCCAGTTTTCAAGTATAGATATGGCTTCATTAGATATAAAAAAGTATAAAACTATAGTCCTTATAGCGCCACTGCTTTTTAATATTATTTTATCTAATAATGATACTAATATAATTATTAATATATAGCCTATTTTTTTGATTATTCCTTTTATTCCTATGTTGCTATTTAATTCTTTTATGTATATTGCTTTACATATACCTGTTATGTAATCAATAATCATAAATATTAATAATATTTTAAGAAGAGAGTCTAAGCCTCCTAACAAGTATGTTATGAGGCTTAGTATACTATTACATATTATTTCTAATTTTTTCAAAATTTTCACCTCTTTATATATAATTGTTGACCTGGGTATATTAACCCTGGGTCTGGTCCTATTGTGTCTTTGTTATCTTCATAGATTTTAGGCCAAGTCGTGTTATATTTGTTTGCAATATCATATAATGTATCTCCTGATTTTACTGTGTATGTTATGATGTTTGAATTGTTAGTTTGATTAGGAATACGTATTGTTTGACCCGTGATTATTAGATTAGGATTTTCTATGTTATTGTATTTTGCTAAATCTATATAATTCATATTATATAAAGAAGCAATACCACTTAAGGTATCGCCACTTTTAACTATATATGTGATATCAGTATTATTACTTATGGCATTATTTGTTTCTAAATATTCTGGAATTGTTTTTATTCCTAGTAAATAATCTTTAGGGTCAACCCATGCATTGTTTACTTCTACACCAAAATGTAGATGTGGGCCAGTTGCATAGCCAGTAGCTCCTTTTATTCCGAGTAGTTGTCCTTTTTTTACTATATCGCCTACTTTAACTTTGATACTGTTATATTGCATGTGATAATAAACTGTATATATGTTATTTCCGTGATATAGAATAACATGGTTACCACTACCATAGGTAGTGGTATAACCTGTTATATTATCTCTTATGTCTGTAACTATTCCACTTGATACTGCTACTATTTCTGTACCGCTTGTCATGTCTATTCCGTTGTGGAAGTTACTATCATATTTATTAGTTACTTCATTATAGAATGTTCTATAACCGAAGTCTGAAGTTATATAAGAAAAATCCAATCCTTTGAAAGGACTGGATTTAATATTATTTAATGTATAACCCATTTTATTACCTCCTGTTATTAGTTTTTATTCTTTGAACTCATATTTATCAAGTCTTTTTTTGATTTTGTCTAGTTCTTTTTTTCTTTCGTCATAGTGTTTTGTTTTCTCCCAGAATTTTAAATCGTCTTCTATGGCTTTATAACCTATTTTTTTTAGTCCAGGTGTTAATTTTTTTACTCTCATTAATTTGTCTACTAATACTAGATAAAATCTGGGTCCATCTGTTTTGTTTATATATTCATGAGCTTCTTCATATAGTTCTCTAAATATTTGCTTTCCAGTTTTGTTTTTATCGTATATATCGTTGTAAACATTTTCTACATTTATTGATACATCACTATCATATAGTTTTGGACCCCATCCGTATGAGTAATGAAATTCTACTTTACCTTCTTTTATCATTTTTAATATTAGCTTATCTTCTCTGTCTTTTTTATAGTAGTTTTTCATAATTCTTTCATTGTTTTCTTCTGTTTCTTTAATTCCCTCTTTTGTATATTCTTTACCTTTTTTAAGATTAAATGTTTCATAACTTTCTAATAATTTGTTTATAAATATGTCTGAATTAAGTAGGCTTATAAATGAGCTACTTTCTTTAATAAATTCTTCTTCTTCTGAAATTTCTATTTTAAAGTTGTTTATGTATTTAAATTCTGGACAGTAGAATGTTTTTGGCGAAATAAATATTCCAAAAATATAAGTGTATATAAGTCCATATTTATCAGGTTTGACTTTTAAATGCTTTTTACTTTCTATTAATTCTTCTACGGATTGTTCCATATGCTTATAGCCATATCTTACATTATTTGGACTTCCATAAAATTTTATTAATTCTTGTTTGTCAAATTCTTCTTGAGTAGTAGGAATAGTCTCGTCTTTTGTTATTTTTGCCCGAAAATATTGAGATTGTGGGTATTTTGGGTCAGTTTTGATGTTTTCATTTTCAAATTTAGTAAGTATTAGATATCTTCCATTATATTTTTCAAATTCTTTATTTTCGGTTTCAATTTTAACTGCGAATGTATCGCCTGGTAGCCAATTTTTTTTAAATTTTTTATTTCCTTTTGTCATTCATTGCACCTTTCTAAATATTTGCTTACATCATAATAGTTTTGGCCAGTTGTAAACTTATCCATTAATATATCATAATCTGGCCTGTTTGGATTTAAACCGTGAATTTGGTTTTTTGTTTTATTCTTTCTAGTGACATCAAGAGTACAATATTCTATCATGTACCATTCTTCTCTAGTACGAGCTTGTTCATAAGTTAAATTTTCTTCAACGGGAACAAGATTAAGGTGAGCTCTGTAAGGATTATTTCTATGTCTATTTTTAGTAGCTATTTTGTTATTTGTTCTTCCAACATAATATTTTCCACATAGTTTACTATTTTTTTCCCATTGGTCTTCAGTACAATCAGTTAAAACATATACTAAATTATTTGTTTCTTCTTTCTTGTCTTTTTTCTTTTTCTTTTTCTTACTACTATTATTATTAAAATCTGGTATATCAATTGAATATGCTATGCTATCGTTATTTAAGTGAGATAATGCTACTAGTGCACAAGCTATTGTTGCTACAACTTTTATTGCGTTTTCAATAGCTTGCTCCGTAGCGATTGCTTCCATAATAAATTCACCAGTTATATCTTTATGATTAATAGGGTTATTTGTACAGTATGTGAAGATATTATATGTTGTTACTACTTCTTCGTGACCGAAGAATTTATCAGCATTAATAAATCTTCCCCATTCTGGATTATAGTATCTAGAATTTAAATAATATAATTTAGTTTCTTCGTCATAGTAATAACTTCTGTATCTAAATGGGTTAATAATTGCAATGTTATTTTTGTCAGTTATTTCGTTATTTAAATTATCTTTTATTGATAGTATGTTACCATATGGGTCATATGTATAAGTAGCTATTAATTCATAGTTGCTGTTATATATTCCTATGATGTCATTTTGTGAGTTTTTCTTATAGTAGTATGTTTCTCTACTGTTGTATTTAAATCCAATTAAATCTTCATTGCTGTTGTATATATAGTTTAGCATAATGTTAGGCTTTTCTTCAAGTATAATTAAGTTATTTTCTAATTTGTAGTTAGTTATTATACCATCTACTTCTTTTGAAGTTCTTATTCCACTTAGGTCATATGTGTATTTATAGTCGTTGTATGAAGATAGTTTTTTACCTTTTTCCCAAGTTAGAGTGTCATTTCCTATTGTTAATGGGTTACCTATAGTATCGTATGTTATTTCTTTGTCATTGTATTTTGTTAGTAAATCTTCCCAATTTGAGTCATTATATTCAAATGTATCTGTTTTTAATAGTAAATTATTTAGGTTGTATGTTTTCTTTTCTGTGATGTTACCTTCTTTGTCATATACGTATTTGTATAGCAAATTATTTTGATAATCTTTTGCAGTTATTAATTCGTTAATGGTATCATATTCATATTCATTTGCTATTTCTTCGTTTATGTATATTCTTGTAACATTATATAAATCGTCGTAGTGATATTTGTATGTATCATTATCTATTGTTATTTTGTTAATGACTAGAGAAGTTTTGTTACCGTTAGACATATATTCGTAATCTATTTTTAAATTGTTGTTTATGTTTGTATTAGTTAGTCTGCCTAGGTTATCGTAAGTATAATTTATTTCGTTTTCGTCTATTATTACTTTTACTAGGTTGTCGTCTTTGTCATATTCATATGTTATATTTTGGAATTCAATGTTATCTTTACTGTATTTTTTATTTTGTATGTTGTTGTTTATATCATATGTGTATTTTATGTCAAAGTTGTTGCTTATGTATTTTTGTAGTCTTCTAGCAACGTCATAGTTATATATGTGTGTTTCTTTATCATTTATTATTTTTGCTACATTACCAAAATTATCATATAGGAAATTATAGATGTTGTCATTTTTTGTTAATGTACTTATTCTGTTTAAAGAATCGTATGTATAAGATTCTTTAAATCCGTTACCATATGTTTTACTTTTTAAGTTACCATTGTTTTCTTCATATTCATATGATATTAATGTGTTATTATTTATTTTTATTTCTTTAGTGTTTAGGAATTCGTCATATTCTATTTTGTAGTTTTTAGTTCCACTTTTTATGTTAGTTAAGCTGTCTAGGTCGTATGTGTATTCTATTGATTTGTTGTTATTTGTTACTTTTATTAGTTCTTCTCTATCATTATATTCTAGATATGTTGTGTCTCCTTTAGCATTTGTTATAGAATTTGTTAATCCGTTTTTTGTATTTATATCATATTTTGTTTCTTTACCTAAAGTGTCAACTACACTTGTTATGAATTTTCCATCTTCTGTATAGAATGATTTGCTTTCTATATATTCTTTTAATTCAGGGTCTTCTATGTAAAATTGATTATTATATAATTTTACATCTTTATCAGTAATAGTTAGTATTCCATTTTGATTTGATAGATTTTTAAATACATCACTTTTTGTTATGAATGAATAACTACCATTTTCATTAGGATTTAGTATGTATAAAGAATAGTCGCTATTTTTTGTTAAAGTTATGTTGTTGTTATTTTCTTTTATAGCTTTACTACCTATTTTTAATTTATAGTATGTTTCATTGTCTATTTCTTCTTTTTCTAATTTAAATGCTGCTTTGTTACAATCTCCTGGTGCAAATTTGAATATATTTTCTTTTGGGTCGAAGTATAGATATTCATTTGTTCCTTTGCTTCTTATATTGTAGTTATGATTTTCTATAATTTCATTATCTTTTAGTGTGTTTTTAATTATGGTATTAGTTGGGTTACCAAATGAGTCATATTTTATTTGATTAGTTATTCCTGTATCAGTTATTCCACTTAAAATTCTGTTTGGTACTTTGTTATCATATTCGTATTTGAAACTATTTCCTTTAGGATTAAATTCGCTTATTAGTTGGTTTTTATCGTCATAGTTAAATTCACTTGAGTTGTTGTTTAGTCCTGTTGTTTTTATTACATTACCATTTTTGTCATATTCAAATATGTATGTTCTAGGGTCTTTTATTACCATTATGTCAGTTATGTATAGTGAGTTACATTCATTTAATGATAGTATTGTAAGATTTGCTGATTCAAAGTCTGCATTTGCTACAAATGTTGCATTAAAGTAAGTCCATTCTTCACTACTTTGTTTTAGTCCTGTAAGAGGTGCACATGTTCCAAGTTCCCCATTTACGTGGTATAAGTTCATAAGTACGCTGTTGCCTTGTGATTCGTGAACATCTTTATATGGTGTAATTCCCTCGTTTTTGTACCAAAATGATACTCTAAATGTTTCTCCTTTTTTGCCAAATAGGTGGAAGTTATAACTTGCTGTAAATTGTTCTTCAGGATGGCTGTTAATTTTTAATGCTTTTTCTTCTTCATTTATGTTTACTACTTCATAAGTACAATAATTACTATTATTGAATGTCCAACCTGTTGTTCTGTTAGTGAAGTCTGAATTTTCTACTAGATTTCTTTCATTTGCTACTTGACCAGTTTCTAATTGCATTTCGTCAATGAAGAAGAATGATGCTGGAACTGCATCAAAAACGATTTTTAATTTTGAGTTAGCATGGAAGTAGCCAGTAAATGTGTATTTATCAAACTCTGTTATTTGTCCAAGATTTGGAACTGTTCTTATGTAATATTTATCTACTTCTGTTTCTACGTCGTCAAGCACTTCTATTAATCTTATATCTACATAACCGTCATAAGGAAGGTCTGGTCTTATGTTAAGAGATAATGTGTAATAATTACTTTCTGTTATGTTATATGTAATATAAGCTTTTCTTGCTATGTGTAGACAATAGTTTTCGTCATTTGGGTATTTGCTTTGTCGACCATATGTTCCAAATATATCGAAGTTACATTCTTCAAGTGGTCTTTCAAAGTCGCTATTTATAAGAAGATTGTTTGTGTATTTAATGAATGGTGCATTTTTAGTTGGTTTATTTTTTAAATTTGTATTTTCACTTGTAACATATTCATTATAATAATCTGTTGATTCATAATATGCTTCTTTTATTTTATTTGTATTTTTAGTGTATATTGTTTTTCCAGTACTATTACCATTAGCATTAAAGGTATAAACTGATTTAATTCCTAAATTGTTTATGATAGTTGTATTTGTGTCGTTGTAAGTAAATGATAATGACATTCCATCATTATTATTGATGCTTTTTTCAGTTACTTTTTTAATTTTATAAGGAGATGCATCATAATATTCAAAATCAAAAGATAAGTTATCAATGTCTGTTATTTTTGTTATTATATTGTTTTCGTTATAAGTAGATTTAGTTATACCATCTAATACTTTGATACTTGTTAATTTATTGTTATCTATTGTGATAGTTGATGTTTCATAGTTACTAGTAATGGTTATATTGTTAGTACTATATGTTATATTTATTTCTTCATTGTTTCCGTCTGTGATTTTTGATATTAGGCCATTTTCATATGCAATATTTATTTCGCTGTTTTCTGTATTTACAATTTTTGTTAAACGGTATTTATCATTTATGTTTGTATATACTTTTTTGTTTCCTATTTTATCTGTTAGAGTATATTCATTGTTTTCATAAACAATGTCCATATTCATACCATCTTCGTCATGGTATTTGTTTTCTTCTTTTTTGTAAAAGTAATAACTTGCTCCAGTATCACTAGTTAATCTTAAATACTCTAATGTATCTAGTTGTTCTTTTTCTATGGTTTCTTCTAAACTAAATTTCCAACCTTTGCATATTCCTGATTCAGTGTTCATGATTACATTTTGCGTATTATAAATAACATTTAAAGTTACTGGGAATTTTCCACTAATTGTTTGGTTAACATAAAATAAAGATGTTAGGTTTCCTGTTTTATTGTTTACATAACAATCTCCATTACTTAGTGCTACATTCGCATAATCAATATAGTCAAGTAGACCATTTTGATCTCTATATGTAATTGTTAAGTATGGTCTTCTTGGGGTTTCTTCTACTTCTAAATAGTCATGATATTTTGAATAACATTCATATTCGTTGAAGTTTTCGTCTATTGTTTCTGTTACCCATTTTAGCATTATTCCATTGTTTTTTGAACCTGCATACCATTTTTTTACAATTGATGTTATATCAAAGGTAGTTGTATTTGCTAATACTTGTGTTCTTGATGGGTAAAAATATGTTTCATATTTTTTATTATAGTTTTCACTCATGTTGTTCCAAGTAGCAGTTGTTTCATCCCATTCAGTTGTTATTTCATGTACTGCGATTTTTCTATCTATTCCGTATAGTGGTCTATTTGGAAATGAGTATAGATTTACTTGTGCATTAACGATGTCAAAACTTGTACCAATTGTAGGTAGTATGAATTTTAGTAGTGCTCGGTAAATTACATTTTCTTTTGAACAACCGATTATAAGTTTATAATTTCGGTCGAAGTTATTATTTGGTTCTGCATTTGATATAAATGTGTCATATACATTTTCGCCGTTTTTAGTAATTGTTGGGTCTATAGTTACTGGGTATATTATTTGTTCTTCCATTAGCCAGTTTGTATCTAGGTTTAATGTTAAAAGATATGTGTTATTTGGTTCTTTTTCTAAAGTATAGAATATGTTTTTATTTATTTTGTTTTGTTTATCTATCATAAATGGTGCTTCTATTGTGAATATTATTTCATTATTATTTGTTGCTTCTATAGTTTTATTTTCTTTTAATGATAGATTTAAATCAGTTTCAATTATAAATTCTAATTTTTCTTTTATATCGTTTTTGTTATGTAGTATAATGTTTTCTTTTAATTTTGAAGATATTACTTTATAATTTATATCTATGTTTTTAAATACATCTTTATATGTTATATTTTCTTTATCTTTAATTAAGTTTAAGTTGTTATTGTTTTTGATGTATGTTTTTATGAAGTGATTATCATTAGTAAGTGTTACTAATTCATTATTATTTTTATTGAATTTTGTTTTAAAACTATTATATTTGTTTTCAAAATATTCGCCTTTATCTACTAATGTGTTATCTATTTCTCTATAAACACCATTATTTAAATAGTGGATGTCATTGTTATATATTTGTGCTGTTATTGTTCCATCTTCATTTAAATAATGTTTTACTTTTCTTTCTCTTAATGTTTTTAATTCTTTCATATGTTCTCCTTTCGTTTATGCTGTTCTTTTCCAAATGTATACGGCTAGGTATGGTGGCATATTGTTGTGTTCTTTATTACCACCTGTTTTACCTGTTCCTACATTTTCGCCTGTATAATTGTATCTAGTTCCACTAAAGAATTTACCAGCTGAGGTTCCGTTTCCTTTTCCTCCAAGTAGTGTGTATGGTACCGGATTTCCTGTATCGTCGATTATTTCGTCGTGTAAATGTGATGGCATTTCGTCAATAGTTAGTTTATGATTTTTTTCTCCACCTGTTTTTTCTAATTCATTAAAGTCGGTATCGTCTTCGTCGATTCCAACTAAGGTTCTACCTTTAGCAAATCTTTCCCATGTTCCACCAAATAAGGTACTAGGGTTAATATTATTTGCAGTAAAATAAATAGAGCCTACTGGGTATATTGCATCAAAGTCAGTATTTCCAGTAGAACTCTCGCTTGTTGTTAGTACACTATTACAGGTAATGTTACCCATCGAGTCAATTCTAAAGTTACCTGTTGTACTACTTAAACATTTTGCTTTTAATTCATTAAATTCAGCATTTATTCCATCGCCAGTTTCAGTAAAACAATCTTTAAAATAAATGTCGTCTAGTGTTAATATTTCTTTATTTTCTTCCATTGTTTTTTTTCCTTTCGTTTATGCTGTTCTTTTCCACATGTAACAAGTGATGTATGGTTGTAAGTTACCTGAGTCTCCTGTTCCTGAGTTATCAACATAGCCGTGATATGTATTTGATGCGCTTTCTGGCATAACGTCATATTTTAATCTCATTACACCATCAACCCATTCAGCTTCGCCATCAGGACTTCTATAAAAGTGGTGGTTGTGTTTTTGTAAGTATTTACTTCCGCCTGTTTTTTCTACTTCATTAAATTCTGTTTGGTTTTTGTCTACCCCTACTAAGGTTCTTCCTATTGCGAATGATTCCCATGTTCCACCAAAGTAAGTGCTAGGGTTAATATCATTTATTGATATATAAATAGAACCTACTGGGTATATTGTGTCAAAGGTAATACCTGTGCCTGTAGGATTATCACTTGTTGTTAGTACACTATTACAAGTAATGTTACCCATTGAGTCAATTCTAAAGTTACCTGTTGTACTGCTTAAACATTTTGCTTTTAGTTCATTAAATTCGGCATTTATTCCATCGCCTGTTTCAGTAAAACAGTCTTTAAAATAAATGTCGTCTAGTGTTAATATTTCTTTATTTTCTGCCATTTTTGTTCCTCCTTTTTTTGAAAATAAATTTTTGTTTTGTTTTAAGTTTTCATGTGTTCCACCTCCAAAATAAAAAATGAATTAATCTCTTCTTTCGATAATTAATTCATTTTACTACATTATAAATCATGTATTTTTAAAGTAAATATTATTTTTGTTTTAGTTTTGTATTAATTTGTTTAGTAAAGTTATTACTTTTATATTTTTTAAGTTTATGATTAGAGATAATACTTTAAAATATAATGTTATTAATAATTTGTTAGATTTGCTTTTATATAGTAAAGGTGTTACTATTTCTTTAGTTTTGTTATCTTTTATGTATAGATATGTTTCATATAAATCATTTTTGTCTATGTGATTTAGTATTATTCCATATTCCATGTTTAGTTTATTTGTTTCATATACGTCTAGTAGTGTTCTTTCTTCATTTTTATTTATTTTTGTTATGTACATTTTTAGATATTCTATATATTTGTTTTTATTTGCTATTTCTATGTTTATGTCTTTATGTTTTACTGTGCTTAACATGCAGCTTGTTAGGATGTTTATGTTTTCTTCTTCTCCATCTAGTGTTCTTATTTTTGTGTCTTTTAGAAATTCTTTTATCATTTTTTCTCTTGATAATTCATTGTAGCCTTGCATGTTTTGTTTTTCTTTTTCAGTATATAAGCTACCTAATGTTATTCTTTCAAATGGTTTACCTCCGATTATGTCTGTGTTTCTATAGATGTCTATATCAAAGTGTTCTAGTCCTCCTGTTGTTTCTTCGTTATCAGTTCTGTCTTTTATTTCTTTTGATTGATAACTATGTATTTGTATGTTTAGAAGTGTTCCTACTTCTATGTTTATTCTTTCGTGTCTTACTCTACCGTTTTTTTTGTAAAATTCACGAGTTTTAATCCATCCTCTTCTAGAAAAACCATAGTGAAGTAAGTTTAGTGTGGCGGTTGTTATTGTTTTGTTATTATTATTTTTAAATGTTAGTAAGCCATAAAAATTTTTTTCTCCCATTTTTTTAAAGGATTTGTGTTTTGTTTTATAGTAATCTGGTATTTCTTGGTCTTTAAATATGTTTTCTATATCTTTGTATGTACATATTGCAAGTTCGTCTTCTGGTGTGAATGTTTCTGATTTTACGTAACCTTTTGTTATTTTTTTATTTTTATCTTTTATTAAGTCATTTATTTTTAAGAAGTCACTTAGTAAGTCAATAAAGTGGTAGCCACTGTGGAATAGTTTACCATATTGATATTTGTATGGATGGTTTTCTTTTAGCATGTCGTGAGGTAATTCCCAAGCTCCATCACAGTGGAATATATCTATATAAGTTATAGGTATTTGGTATTTTTCTACTACTTCTTTTAATATTTTTTTTACGTATATGTACCCGCGATGGTATCTTCTTTGACATAGTACTGTGCAACTGGTGTTACTTTGATTTTCTAATTTTAGTAAGTTTTGATATTCTTTTTTTACTTTTTTTATCTTTTTTATGTTGTGCATTTTTTTGTTTACTGTTAGTGGTTTATCAGTTAGTACTTTTATTTTGTTTTTTAAAGCAAATTCTATGTACATGTTGTGTGCTTTTGGTTCTGTTGATATTATTATGTGTGTTATGTTTTCTTTTTCACATATGAAAGATAAGTTATTGTAGTCATATTTTTTTAAGTGAAGATTATCTTTGTATTTGTCTTTGATTAAGTATATTTTAGTGTTTTTGAATCCCTCCTCTTTTAAAAAGTTTTCTATTTCTTCTTTTTTAGAATATAAATCAATTATTAATTTTAGATTGATTTTGTATTTTTTTATGTAATTAATATATATTCTTTTTGCATGTGGTCCTAGACCGATTAATGCAATATTTGTCATATAAAAATCTCCTTTCCGACAAGGAGATATTATATTTTAATTATTGTGATTTGTATAATATAAGTTTTTTATGTCACTATACGTTTACGTATTACTAATCTTGTTGTTTATACGTATAGTTATTTTTGTATGTCATTTATTTCTAAGACTAAATCTACGAATTTTTTGCCAATATTGCTTAGTGTTTTTTGATAGTATATTATACCAAAGTTGTTTATTGGCATTTGTTTATCTAGTTCTAGTTTGACTAAATCATATTCTTTTATTTCGTCTTCTATGAAGTACCCGATGTAATCTCCTTCTTTTACTATTTCAGCCATTAGTTTAGAGTCAGGCATTTCTAGTATAGGTTCAAAGTCTATGTTGTTTTCTTGTGTTAGGTTATCTAATATTCTTTTTCTTCTAGATTTACCTGGTATTATTAAATTGTATTTTTTTAAGTCATTTATTGTTTTGATGTTATTTTTTTCTTTTTTGTAAAATTCTTTTGAACAAGCGAAGTAAGTTTTAAAACTATCTATTTTTTGTATACTTAATCCATCGGTTTCTTCATGAGGTAAGTAGTCTATTAGTACGTCTATAGTGTGTTTAAATAGTCTTTCGTTTAAATTTGCTTCATGGTCTATCCATATTTTTATTTTTACATTTGGGTATCTTAGATTAAATAGTCTTATGTATGTGTGCAGTCTATTGTCTGCAATGTTACGTGTTGTTCCAATTGTGAGTGTTCCATTTATATTGTTGTTATCTAGTATATAGTCTGTTATGTTTCCGAATATTTTGTTTAGTTTGTTATATAGTTCTTCTCCGTCGGTTGTTAATTCTATTCCTTTGTTTGTTCTTTTTATTAGTATTAGTTTTAGTTTTTCTTCTAAGTATTTGATGTTTCTGCTTAGGTTTGGTTGTGATACGTTGTTTTTTTGTGCTGCTTTACTGAATCCTTTTTCTTGAGCGACTATGAAGAAGTCATATAAAAGTGGTAAGTCGTTTCTTATTTCTATCATTTTGCGTCTCCTTTTGGAATGTTATTTTACTATATTTGTTAAATATTGTAAAGTTAATTGACTATTAGTTTTTTCTTTTGTAATATATTTGTTGGAGGTTTAGATTATGATAGATTATACAGATTTTAATACTTTTTTTGGACCTAAGTTAAGTGTTAGGTATGGAGAGGTTAATGCTATTGCTACTTCTAGTGAGCCAAGTGATGATACTTGTTTTGCTAGGGTTACTCAGTCATTTGCTTTTGTTAGTCCTGATGCTTATTTTACTACTTCTAATGTTGTTACTTTTAATTATTATGTTGGTAAGGAAAGAAGTATTGCGGATTTAGTTCAAGAGTATTCTGATTATAGAGATAAGCTTACATCTTTAGTTAGTATTGCTTCTAGTGGACAAAAGACATGTGCTGAGGTTAATATGGGAGGCACTGTTAGATTTTATTCTATTGGAGATAATGATAGAGTTTTTGATAGTTTAGAAGATATGCTTGAAGCTATTAATGATGTTAAGGTAAGTTGGAACGCAATGTTAGGTAAAAAATATGTAATTAAAAAATAGCAAAAAGATGCTATTTTTTTATTTCTTCTAGTTTTACGCTTACTAGTTTACTTACACCACTTTCTTGCATTGTTACGCCATAGAGTAAGTCTAGGTAACTCATTGTTTCTTTTTTGTGTGTTATTGTTAAGAATTGTGTTTTACCTCTATAAGAGTTTATGTATTTACCAAATTTTGCTACGTTTTCTTCGTCTAAAGCGCTTTCTACTTCGTCTAGTACTACAAATGGTACGTTTTTAAGGTTCATTATTGCAAATAGTAAACTTATAGCAGTAAGTGTCATTTCTCCGCCTGATAGTTGAGTTAGTGCACGAACTTGTTTTCCTGCTGGGTTTGCTATTATTTCTACACCAGTGTTTAGTAAATCGCTTGGGTCTGTTAGTTCTAGGTGGGCTTCTCCTCCATTAAATAGACTTTTAAATACATTACCAAATTCTATGTTTATTTTACTGAATGTTGTGCTGAATTTTTCTTTCATACATTCGTCCATTTCTTGTATTATGTTTAGTAAGTTTTCTTCACTTTCTTTTAGGTCTGTTTTTTGAGTGTTTAGAAAAGTAAATCTTTTGTTTATTCTATTATATTCTTCTATACTAGATAGGTTTACTTCTCCAAGAGATTTTATTGTTCTTTTTAGGTCTGTTATTATGTTTCTTGCTTCTGTATCTTCTATTTCTAGAGTATACTCGTTTCTTGCTTTTTCGAATGTCATGTTATATTCTTCACTTAGTCTATTTAGTAGTGCGTCTAAGTTCATGTTTAGACGTGTTTCTTTTATTTCTAAGTTGTTTACTTTTTCTGTTAGTTCTTTGTTTTCTTTGTCGTATTTTTTTATTATGTTTTCTAAAGCTTCTATTTCTTCTATTATTTCTTTTCTTGTTTTGTTTAGTGTGTTTACTTTTATGTCTAGGTTGTTTTTCTTTTCTTCTTCTTTGTAATATTCTTTTGTTATTTGGTCTAGTTCTGTTGTTTTTTCATTATTGTTGTCTAGTGATTTTATTTCTTCTGTTAAGTTTTCTAGTGTTTGTTTTGTTATGTTAAGTGTTTCTTGTTTTTGGTTTATTGTTTCGTTTTGTTTTACTATTTCTAGGTTTAAGTTGTAGATGTTATTTTTTAGTATGTCTTGGTTGTAGTTTTTTTCTTTTATTGTTTCGTTTTTGTTGTTTAGTTCTTGTTCTATTATTTTTAAGTTTTTTGTTATTTGGTCTAGTTCTGTTTTTTCGTTTAGTCTACTGTTATTATCTTTACTTCCGCCTGTTAGTGAACCGCCTACGTTTATTATGTCTCCTTCTAGGGTTACTATTCTGTATCTTGATGCTATTTTTTTAGATATTTTTAAGGCTTCGTCTAAGGAAGAAGAAACTACTATGTTACCTAGAGTGTTCATTATTACGTTATAATATTCTTCGTTATATGTTACTAGTTTTGAGGCTATATTTACAAATCCAGGAGAAGACTTTATTATTTCTAGAGTACTTGGGTCTATGCTTTTTGGTTTTATTAGGTTAAGTGGGAAGAATGTTACTCTTCCTTTTTTTGTTCTTTTTAGATATTCAACTGCTTCTTTTGCGTCTCTGTCTGTTTTTGTTACTATGAAATTTAGGCTTGCTCCTAGTGCGGTGTTGATTGCAGCGCTGTATTCTTCTTTTACTGTTATTAGGTCTTCTATTCTACTTATTATACCGTTTAGACTTGGGTTATTTAGTATGCTTTTTACTGCAAATGGAATTTTACTCATGTTTTCTATGTTGTATTCTAGTATGTCTTTTTTGCTGTTTAGTTCATATTTTTTTCTTGTTAAATCGTTTAGTTCTGCTGTTAGTAGGTTTAGTTCTTTTGATAAGTTATTCCATTCTGTAGTTATTGTTTCTAGTTTTTTTTCTAAGGTTTCTTTTTCTTCTAGTAGTGTTTTGTAGTTTTGGCTTCCTTTTTCATATTCGTTTTTAATTTTTAGTTTTTCTTCTTTTAGGTTAGTTAGTTTGTTTATTATTTCTGTGCTGTTTTTATCGTATTTGCTTCTTTCTTTTAGTAGTTCTTTTTTGCTGTTTAGTTCGTTTAGTTCTTCTGTTTTTTTCATTAGTTCTAGTTGTACTTCTGTTATTTCGTTATCTAGTTTTGATCTTTTTACTTTTAGTACTTCTAAATCTACTTTTTCTTTTGTGTCTTTGTTTGTGGTTTCTATTAGTGTGTTACTTAGGGTTTCTTTTTCTTTTTTTGTTAGTATGTATTCTTCATTTAGGCTAGAGATGTCTTTTGCTAGCAAAGCTACTTCTATGTTTTCTAGTTTTTCTTTGTTTTCTTTGTATATTTTTGCTTTGTTTGCTTGTTCTTCTAGTGGAGATAGTTGGTCTTCTAGTTCGTTTATTATCATGTCTATTCTTTCCATGTTTTCGTTTGTTTTTTCTAGTTTTTTTAGTGTTTCTTCTTTTCTTTTTTTGTATTTTAGTACACCTGCTGCATCTTCAAATATTCCTCTTCTGTCTTCTGGTTTTCCGTTTAGTATTTCTATTACTTTTCCTTGTGGGATTATGCTTAGTGATTCTTTTGAACTAAATGAGTCTAGGAATAGGTCTGTTATGTCTTTTAGTCTTACTTTTTCTTTGTTTATGTAGTATTCGTTTTCGTTTGTTTTGTAGACTATTCTTTTTATTTCTATTTCGTTATAGTCTAGTGGAAGACTTTTGTCGGTGTTATCTAGTACTAGGCTAACTGATGCAAATCTTGCTGGAGGTCTACTAGCAGAGCCATTAAATATTACGTCTGTCATGTTGTTTGTGCCACGAAGTGATTTTATGGATTGTTCTCCCATTACCCATTTTAGTGCGTCTACTATGTTACTTTTTCCACTTCCGTTTGGGCCTACGATGCCGGTTGAGAATTTGTTTAGTTCTAGGTTTACTTTGTCTGCAAAACTTTTAAATCCATTTATTTTTATTTCTTTTATATACATATTTACCACCTATGCTTGTTTTTTTATTGCTTCTTTTGCAGCATGTTGTTCTGCTTCTTTTTTACTGCTTCCTTTTCCTGTTCCGTATACTATTCCGTCTACGCTTACATTTACTACAAAATATTTTTTGTGTGCAGGACCTCCTTCTTTTATTACTTGGTATTCTACACTTTTCTTTTCTGTTTGTACGAGTTCTTGTAGTGTGCTTTTGTAGTCCATTAAAAAGTCTGTGTCACTTTCTATGTATGGGACTATTAGTTTGTTAAATAGGTTTGTTACTTTTTCTAGACCAAGTTCTAGGTATATTGTTCCTATTACTGCTTCAAATACGTCGGCTATTACTGTTTTGTTTGCTTCTTTTATTCCGTTACCTACTTTTATGTATTTTTGTAAGTCTATGTCTTTAGAATATTCATATAGAGCATTTTCGCATACGTATAGGCTTCTTTTTCTACTCATTTCTCCCTCGTTATATTTGCCTTTTTTGTATATGTAGTCACTGCATACTAGTTCTAGTACTGCATCTCCTAGAAATTCAAGTCTTTCATATGATTCTAGGTTGTGTTCGTTAGCGTATGATGTGTGTGTTAGTGCAACTTGAAGTAGTTTACTGTTTTCTAAATTGATACCGTATTTTTCTAAAGTTTTCATTTTATCACCTTTTTTTATTATACTGGATTTATTTAAAAAAGTAAATTAATGAGGCGATTTTTGTATTTTTATTTATTTTTTGTTTATTTTTTAGTATAATTGTTTATATATGAAAAATATATTGATTAAAATTATTGAGTTATATCAAAGAACGCCTTTCGGGGGCCACTTTAGTTGTAAGTTTTTACCTACTTGTAGTGAGTATACTAAGGAATGTATTAGGCGGTATGGGTCTTTTAAGGGCGTGTATTTAGGTTTTAAGAGAATTATTAGGTGTCATCCTTTTAGTAAAGGCGGGATTGATTTGGTACCTATAAAGGAGGAAGAATGAAAAAGTTATTTATTTTATTTTGTGGGTTGTTTTTGATTAGTGGGTGTGATAAGGACGAGATACATTATGATACGGTTACTTATACTACATATTACCCAATTGAGTATGCTACTGATTATATGTTTGGAGATTATTCTGATATTAAGAGTGTTTACCCGAGTGGAGCTGATACTAGTAATTATGAGTTAACTAGTAAGCAAAAGGAAATTTATTCTGATGCTGATTTGTTTATTTATGCTGGGGCTACTAAGGAAGTTAATTGGGCAGTTGATTTTCTTAATCAAAATCCTAAACTTACTATTATAGATGCTACTAAGGATGTTTCTAAAGAAGTTATTTCTACGTATGGTGTGCCCGCATTATGGCTTGACCCATCTAATTATTTGATGGTGGCTAGGTATATTAAATCTACTTTGGTTGATTATGAAGATAATGTTTATAATCAAGAGAAAATTGAAGAAAAGTATAAAGAGTTAAAGGTTCTTATTAGTGAGATTGATGTTGATCTTACTATGATGGGTAAAAAGAAAAGTAAAGATAGTATTTTGGTTACTAATGATGTGTTTTTATTCTTATCTAAGTATAATATTAATGTTATTTCTATTGACCCTAATAATGAGAATTTGACTAAGTCTTATAGTGATGCTAAGAAGCTTATTGATTCAGGAGATATTAAGTATGTGTATTATATGACTAATGATAAGTTAAGTGATGATGTTAATAAGTTTATTGATGATAATAATTTAGAGAAGTTAGAGATTTCTTCTTTAGATACGTTAAGTGATGAAGAGAGAAAGAATGGCGAAGATTATCTTTCAGTTATGTCTTCAAATATTACAAAATTTAAAACAGAACTTTTCCGTTAAAGCTCTGTTTCTTTTCTTTTTTTTAGGTAGTCATATGTTTTTTCTGTTACTGTTCTACCTCTTATTGTTCTTTTTATAAAACCTTCTTGTAATAGGAATGGTTCGATTACGTCTTCTATGGTTGTTTGTTCTTCTCCGATTGAAGCGGCTATGCTTTCTATTCCTACTGGGCCTCCATTAAATTTGTGTATTAAGCTTTCTAGATATTCTATGTCAGTACTGTCTAGACCAAAGTCGTCTACGTGTAGTCTTTCTAGTGAGTCATTTGTTATTTCTTTTGTTATTATACCTTCTCCTTGTACTAAAGCAAAGTCACTTACTCTTTTTAGTAGTCTATTTGCTATTCTTGGTGTTTTTCTACTTCTTCTTGCTATTATTTCTGCTGCATCGTCGTTTATTTCTATATTAAATACTTTTGCACTTCTTTTTACTATTTCACTTAGTTCTTCTGTTGTGTAGTAGTTTAGTTTACAGGTTATTCCAAATCTGTCTCTTAGTGGACTTGATAAGTCTCCTGCACGTGTTGTTGCACCTACTAGAGTGAATGGTGGTAAGTCTATTTTTATGTTTCTACTTTGTCCATCGTTACCCACTATTATGTCAAGTTTGAAGTCTTCCATCGCACTATAGAGGATTTCTTCTATGTACTTAGGTATTCTATGGATTTCGTCTATAAATAGTACGTCATATGGCTCAAGGGTGCTTAGTATTGCTGCTAAGTCTCCACTTTTTTCTATTGTAGGCCCACTTGCGGTTTTTATGTTTACACCTAGTTCGTTTGCTATTATGTGTGATAATGTTGTTTTTCCTAATCCTGGAGGGCCATATAGCAGTACGTGGTCTAATGATGTTTCTCTCATTGTTGCAGCTTTTACAAATACTTTTATGTTTTCTTTTACGTCAGCTTGTCCAATATATTCGTCAAAGTTAGTTGGTCTTATTGCTTTTTCAAATGAGTCTCCCTCTTGATATTCGCTTCTTGTTATTTGTTCCATTATTTAGCCTCCTATCTTACAAATAATTTTAATGCTTCTTTTATTTGTTCTTCTATAGGTAGTGTGTTATCTATTTCTACTACTACTTTCTTTATATCAGGTTTTTTGTAGCCTAAACTTTCTAAGACACTTTCTAATTCTTCATTTACTACTTTTGTTTCTTTATTTTCAATTAGTTTTCCTTTTAAGTCTAGGATTATTTGTCTTGCAAGTTTTTCGCCTACTTTAGGGAATTTTTTTAGGTATAGTATGTTACCTCTATCTATCGCGTCTATTACCCCTGTTACACTTCCTGTAGCTAGTATTGGTAATGCAACTTTTGGTCCTAGTCCTTTTACGCTTAGAAGTTTTATAAAAAATTCTCTTTCTTCTTTTGTTTTAAATCCATATAGGCTATATTCGTCTTCTCTTATATGGTTATATAAATATACTTTAGTTGTTTCATGTTCTTTAAATACATATGGATTTGGTGTGTATATTTTAAAACCTATTCCATTTGTCATTATTACTATATATGAGGATGTTATTTCTTCTACTTTTCCCTCTATTAAGTCTATCATTTTTATCACCTAATTACATTGTATAATAAAACTATATATAAAACAAGTGTTTTGTTATTTTTTTTGATTTTTTATTCTAAAATACTTTTATTTCTTATGAGATATGTGTTACAATATGATTGTTGGGAAGTTATTAAATTATTCCCAATAAGAAATGTTGCTTTTAGTGTATACTGGAGCCCCAGAAGAGCCATAGGCTGTTTAAATTATAAAAGCAACATTTTTTCTTTTGGTCTTAATTTATGGTAAAAGCACTCTATTTATTCTTGAGTGCTTTCTAATCCTAATTCTTTTTTTCTTCTTTTTAAAAATTCTCTTAAATCTTTATGGAACTTATCACAAAATTCATTACTCTCATCTTCATCTTTAAATTCCATTTTCATTTCTTTTTTAAAGTGTTCACTATACTTTTTATCAATTTCTTCCATTAATATTTTTTCTTTTTCTTCTTTAGTCATTTTAACATCCTAAAATAGTTCTTTACTATCTAATATTATTGTGACTGGACCATCGTTTTGTATTTCTACAAACATGTCACTACCGAATATACCTGTTTCTGTTTTTATGTTTAGGCTTTTTAGTTTTTCGTTCATGTAGTCATATAGTTTGCTTGCTTCTTCTGGGTTTAGAGCATCTACAAAGCTTGGACGTCTTCCGTTTTTACAGTTTGCGTATAGTGTGAATTGACTTATGTTTAGTATGCTACCATTTATGTCTATTAGGCTTAGGTTCATTTTACCGTTTTCGTCTTCAAATATGCGTAGGTTTATGATTTTATCTATCATTTTGTCTACTGTTTTTTTGTCGTCTTCTTTTGTGAAACTTGATAATAGTACGTAACCTTTTTCTATACTACCGTGAACAGAGTTATTTATTGTTACTTTACTTTGTTTACTTCTTTGTATTACTACTTTCATATGTTTACCTTTCTACACTGTTTATGAATTTTAGATTAGATAATTCTGTCATGAATTTTTTTAGTGTTTCTTTGTTTTTTACTTTGCATATTATTTCGTATATGTCATTGTTTTTGTTGTTTCCTTTGTGATTTATTGATTTAATACCTATGTCTTGTTTTGTTGCTAGAGTTAGTATGTCTATTAAGTGGTCGTTAGTTTGATCTAGGTTGATTTTTATGCTTGTTATGAATTTGTCTATTGTGTCTATGTTCCAGCTTGCATTTATTATTCTTTTGTTTGTTAGGTCTACGTTTTTACAGTCTTTTCTGTGTATTAGTACGCCATTACCTTTTGTTATGTAACCTACTATGTCGTCTCCTGGTACTGGAGAACATTTTGGACAAATTGTTGTTAGTATGTCTGTGAAGCCTGCGATTATTATTTTTCCGTTTTCTTTGTTTTCTATTATGTTTTTGTTTTCTAGTAGTTTTTCTACTAGTGTATCTTTTTTAGGTTCTGTTATGTCAATTAGTTTGTTTATTATTATGTTTGGTGTGTATTTTAGTGTGGTTATGCCTATACATAAGTCTTCAAAGTTATCTGCTTTTAGAGTTCGCAAGCATTCGTTTATTGTTTCTTCTTTTAGTAGGTCTTTTTCGTTTAGTTTTCTTTTTTTGATTTCTTCTAGTAGTATTTCTTTACCTGTTTCTATACTTTTATCTTTTTCTTTTTTGTTAAAGTATGATTTTATTCTACTTTTTGCTCCATCTGTTTTTACAAATTTTAGCCATGATTTACTTGGATTTTTTCCTTTTTGTGTTTTTAGGTCTACTATGTCGCCATCTTGTAGTGTGTAGTTTAGGCTTACTAGTTTTCCGTTTACTAAAGCACCTACTAAGGTGTTACCTATTTCTGAGTGGATTTTGTAGGCAAAGTCAACTGGTGTTGCATCTACTGGTAGTTCAATTATGTCTCCTTTTGGTGTAAATATGTATATTTCGTCTTTTGATAGGTTTCTGTTTAGGTTTTTAAAGAAGTCTTTGTTGTCTTCTTTGTCGTTTACTTCTATTAGTGTTCTAAATGCTGCTAGTTTGTTTTCTAGTTCACTTGTTTTTGAACCATCTGTTTTTTCTTTATAGCTCCAGTGAGATGCTACACCATGCTCTGCTATTTCGTCCATTTCATGGGTTCTTATTTGTATTTCAAATACTGTTCCGTCTACACCAAAGATGGTTGTGTGAAGACTTTGGTACATGTTTCCTTTTGGGTTTGCAATGTAGTCTTTAAATCTTTTTGGAATTGGTCTATATTTTGAATGGATTAGTCCGATTATTAGGTAACATTCTTCTGTTTTGTCTACTAATATTCTAAGGCCTAGTAGGTCATATATTTGATTCCATTTTTTCCCTGCTTTTAGTTTGTTATATATTCCTCTTACACTTTTTACTCGGTAGGTTATGTCAAATTTTATGTTGTGAGCGTTTAGTAAAGTGATTAGTTCGTCTCTCATTTTGTATAGAAGGTTTTCTAGTTCTGTTTTGTCTTTGTTTATTTTGTTTAGTACTTCTAGATAACCCTCTTTATCGCTGTTTCTTAAGCATAGGTCTTCTAGTTCACTTTTTATTTTTTTTATTCCTAGTCTATGTGCGATTGGAATAAATACTTTTTCTGTTTCGTCTATTACATCTAATATGTGTTCTTTATCATGAACTTCTATTGTTCTTAGGTTATCTAGTCTATCTGCTAGTTTTATGAATAAACTTATTGGGTTTTCAGATAAACCTACTACTATTCTTCTGTATCTATCTGTGTCGTTACTTTTTTTGAATGTTCTTTTTAAGTGACTTAGTTTGCTTATTTGTTCTAGTATTTTTGCACTGGTTTCTCCAAATTGTTCTTCTACTTCTTCGTATGTTATTTTGTTTAGTGTTATTCCCTCGTGTATTAGTGCACATCCTATTGTGGTTGTGTCCATTTTTAGTTCAGCTAGTATTTTTGCCACTCTTATAGGGTGGTTTATGTAGTCTTCATTGGTTAGTCTTAACATGTCTTTGTATATTTTTAAAGCTACGTCATAGTATTTATCTATTTCAATTAAGTTTTTTTTAGTCATGTAGTGTGATAATTCTTCTTTAAGTTCTTGATATTCCATTTTTTTCCTTTCTTTTTTAAGAATTAATTCCTTTTATTAGTTTTTCTTCTAGTTCGTTATCGTCTTTTGTTTCTTTTTTAGGATGTTTAATTCTGTTTTTTTCTAGTAGTAACCATAAGTTAGGTGCTAGTAAAAGGGATGAGAATGTACCTGATGTTAGTCCTATTAATACGGTTATGTTAAATTCTTTTATACCACTCATGTTCATTATTAATAGTACTATTATTGCTGTTAGTGTTGTTACTGATGTTATTATGTTTCTTTTTAGTGATAAGCTTATGCTTTCTTTTACTATTTGTTTTAGAGAGTCCAAGTTGTTTTGGTCTTTTAGTTCTTTCATTTTTTCTCTTATTATGTCAAATACTACTATTGTGTCGTTTATTGAGTAACCTATTATTGTTAATATTCCGGCTATGAATATGAAGTTTATTTCTATGTTTAGTATTAAAAATACAGATATTGTTATTAGTACGTCAGAAAGTATTGCTATTATGCTTGCTATTGCAAAGTTTTTTGTGAAACGAATTGTTACGTATATTAGTACACATAAACTAGCAATTATTAGGGCTTTTATAGCATTTTTTGTTAAGTCTTTTTTAACTATGTTACTTATTACTGATATGTCTGTTTTGTAGTTATATTCGTTTAGTTCTTCTTTTAGTTCTTTTATTTCATTTTCTTTTAATTTTTCTTCTAGTTTGTAGTATATTTCAAATTCACTTATGTTTTCTTTTTCTACTACGTTATAGTTATTTATTATTTTGTTTATTTCGCTTTCTTTTATTTTTTCTTCACTTTTTATAAGTAGTGTGCTTCCACCTTTAAAGTCTATTCCTAGGTTAAAGCCTTTAGTTAGTGAAAATATTAGGCCTAGAAGTAGTGTTATAAGTAGCGTTATGATGTATATTTTTGTTACTGTGATGTTTTCTCTTATTTTTGTTTTTTTGATTTTTCCTAGAAGTAGTGTTTCTTTATTGTCAAAGTGAGTGCTTAGTATTAGTTTATTCATTATGTATCTATTTAATAGTATCATAGCTACTACAGTCATTAGTATTGTTATTATTAGCATTGTTGCGAAACCTTTTACACTACTTTCTCCAAATATGAATAGTACAATTGCTGCGATTAGTGTTGTTATGTTAGCGTCTATTAGTGATACTAAGCTACGTTTGTTTCCATCAAGGTATGCTGTTTTTAGTTTTTTTCCTTGTGATAATTCTTCTTTTATTTTTTCTAGTGTTATTACACTTGAGTCTACGGCCATGCCTATTCCTAGTATTAAGGCTGCTATTCCAGTTAGTGTTAGTACACCATCGATACTGTTAAATACTATAAATACTAGTACTGCATAGAAAAGTAAACATATACTAGATATTAGTCCACTTATTCTGTAGAAGAATATCATTATTAAGGCTATTATTATAAATGTGATTATGCCAGCAATTCCTACGTTAGTTAGTGTGTTAGCTCCAAATGACGCGTCTACTGTTTTTGTGCTTATTTCTGTTAGTTTTGTAGGAAGACTTCCTGAATTTATTAAGTCTACTAGTTCTTTTGCTTCTTTTTCTGTAAATGAGCCTTCAATTATTACGTTGTTTGCAAATCCTTCTGGAACAGTAGCTGCACTTATACATTTTGTGTTACTTTTTCCACATTCATTTTGATTAAATGTGTCATTTTCTTCATAGTCAAGCCAGATTACTATTAATTGGTCAGTACTTTCTGATATGCTTTTTGTTACTCTATAGAATGTGTCGTTATCTTTGATGCTTAGTGCGACTACTGGTTCTCTTTTACTGTTATAGTCTAGTTTTGCTCCAGGAGAGTCTAGTACACTTGAAGTCATTAATTCTTCGTTTTGTGAGTTTCTAAATGTTAAAACTGCTGGTGTGCTCAAGCGTTTTCTTGCTTCTTCTTCGTCTGTTACGCCAGGAAGTTTTACTCTTATTTTGTTTCCCTCTAGTGATATTTCTGGTTCACTTACGCCTAGAGTGTCTATTCTGTTTCTTATTGATTTGTATGTGCTTGTTATGTCGCTGTTTGTTACTTCTTTTCCGTCTAAACTTTCTACTAGGTATAGTACTTCAAATCCACCTTTTAAGTCTAGTCCATAGTTTATTTTGTTTATTATTGGTTTTATTAGTAGTAAACTTATTACTATTAATAGTATGCTTACTATTATTCCGCTTGTTAATTTTTTATTTTTCATAATAATGCTCCCTCATTTGTTATTGTTCTATCTTGTTTTTTTATTAAATCTAATACGTATGACGTTATTTCGTCTTCTTTTAAGTCCATTATTGTACTTACCATTAGTGAGATAGTAAGTTGATCAGTTTTTTTCCATACATTTATACTAAGGTAATTCCAGATATCTTCTTCTTTTACGTAGTCTATACCTTTTCTTTTTAGTTCTAATACTTTTGAATATAATGCAGGTTTTATTCTGTTATATAGTTCTTCTAGACTTTTAAATTCTATATCAGACATATTATCACCCAGTTAAAGTATACTACATTTTGTTTGTTTTGAAAAGTAAAAGACTTGTTAAGTGTATCTTTTGTATGTTTTTATTTTGTAGTTATTTTTTATGGTTATTTCTATTGTGCCACTGTATGCAGTGTTTAAGACTTGGCTATAACTTGAAAGACGGTTTACTACTTCTTTGTGTGGATGATTAAAGCTGTTGTTTTCTTTTGACATTATTATGCTTATTTTAGGTTTTATTTTGTCTATAAAATTACTACTTGAACTTGTTTTGCTTCCGTGGTGTGCGACTTTTAGTATGTCTACTTCTTCTAGGTTATAGTTTTTTAGTATGTCACTTTCTACTTTAGTGCTTATGTCTGCTGTAAACAAGAGTTTAGTTTTTTCTATTTTTAAAAGTAATACTATTCCGTTATCGTTTTCGTTATTATATATTTTGTTATTTAGTGATTTAATAGTGATGTTATCTATTTTAAAGTTTTCTTTAGTTATTGTTTGAGCGTTTTTTATGGAGGACTCTAGTGAGTTTATTTCGCCTTTATTTATTATTATGTTTTTGATTTTGAAGTTTTTTATAAGTGTGCTTGCTTCGCCTAGGTGGTCGTAGTCTCCGTGGGTTAGTATTAGGTAGTCTATTTTTGTTATTCCTAAATTTATAAATAGCGGGATTAGTGTGTCTTTTCCTAGGGAATATTCATTATTAGTTAGTGCCCATTTTTCTTTTTTGTAAGGCTTTATACCACCTGTATCTATAAGTATTACTTTTTTTAAGTGAGGCGTTACTATTAAGCTTGAGTCGCCTTGGCCTACATCTATAAAGTATACTTTTGTTTCGTTATTTAGGTATGGTTTTATTTTTAGTGTTATTAGTAAGATTATTAGTAGTATTATTGCTTTTTTGTTTTTAGTTTTTATTATTATGTATAAGAGTATGTAATAAATAAGTACACATATTTTGTTTATGTGAGGAAACATGATTATTAGTTTTATGTTTGTTAGTAATAGTGAAAGGTTTTCTAGTATACTTGTTGATATATTAAATAGTACTCTAAAGGGTGGGAAGATAAATGATATTATTGATAAAGGAAATACACAAAATGTTACTAGTGGAACAAATATTAAGTTTAGAAATATACTTATTAGGTTTATTTTGTTAAAGTAATATAAAGATAAAATTAGGCTTCCAAGGAATGCTACTATTGATACTTTTAGTAGTGATATTATGTAGTTTTTACTACTAATTAAGTCACTACTTATTACTAGGAAATATGTTGTTATAAATGAAAGAAGAAAGCTTATGTCATATATTATGAATGGGTTTAGGATGGTAAGTATTATTAGTACTAGGTATAGTATGTTTTCTGTTTTTATATAGAAATAAAATACTTTGTTTATTCCAAGTAAAAAGAATAGTAAGCTTGCTCTTAGTATTGAGGGGCTAAAGCCAGTTATGAATGAGAATATGAGAAGAAATATGAATATTATTATGTAAGTTAGTAGTTCGTTTGTTTTAAGTTTTTTTAGTATTTTTAACAAAATCATACTAAATATAGATACATGGAGACCAGATAAAGCAAATAAGTGACTTATTCCATTTGTTCTATAGCTTTCTAGTACGTTTTCTTTTATTTTATAGTTTTTTCCTAGTATGAATGTGTAGTAGTAACTATTTTTGTTATTTATTTTTTTATATAAGTAGTTTTTTAGTTTATAGAGTATGTTTGTTTTTTTGTTTATTAGTTTTATGTTTTCGATGTTTAGGGTGTAATATATTTTTTTATAGTAAAGATATTTTTTGTAGTTAAAGCCATAGGGAATTGTGTTGTTATTTGGTTTTTGTAATGAGCCTTTTATTTCATATGTTCCGCCTATTATTAAGTTTTTTTCGTAATATTCTTTTTCTTTTTGTGTTTTTAGGTAGTAAGTGGCATTTAGTTTTTCTTTACATGATAAGTTTAGTGAGAGAACATTTCCGTCTATTTCATAGTCTTCTATTTTGCATTTAAATAGTGTGGTTGTTTCTTCGTATTTGCTTTTAAATTTTATACAATTTGTGAATATTAATGCAAGGGTTATTATAATTAGGACTATGTATTTATATAATTTATCTTGTAGTAATATTTTCCTTAATTTTAGCATATACACTTTCGCCGATACCACTTACATTTTTTATGTCTTCTATTTCTTCAAATGGACCATTTTCTTCTCTATATTTTATTATGCTTTCTGCTTTTTCTTTTCCTATACCTTCTAGGGTCATTAGTTCTTCTAGTGAGGCTTCATTAATATTCACAACTGTGTTCAATTCTTCTGCTAATTCTTTGTTTTCTTTGTTAGATGCTTCTACGTCATTAGTTACTAGATCTTCATTTTTTATGCATGCATCATTTTGTGCTGTACATATTATTTCAGTTTTTTGGTTTAGTATTTCTTCTATTTCACTAGTACTATTTATGATTATTACGTTTTCGTCTTTTAGTATTTGGCTTAGGTTTATGTATTTTGTGTATGCATCTGGTAGTAACCCTCCTGCTTTGTTAATTGCGTCTATTACTCTAGAACCTTTTTCTAGTTCATATACACCTGGGTTTACTATGCTTCCCTTTATGTCTATTTTTATTGTTTCTTCATTAGTGTTTAGTTCTACATTAGTAGGTCCAGTTAGGTTTTCAGTTGTTTCTTTGCTGTTTTCTGAAGACTTTTTTTCTACTTCGGCTAGGAATGTTTCGTCAGATGCGTCTTTGTTTGCATTTATTATTATTAGAGAAGAAAATATTACAAGTAGAAGACCCATGTATAGTGTTATTCTTTTTTTATGTAGTTCAAAGTAGTTTTTTATTTTATCAGTCACTTTATTCACCTCCTCTCATAATGACAATAGCATATATTTTTTAATGTGTCAAAGGTGGTAAATTTTTAATTTTTGATGGTTAATTTTTAAGTTTGTTAGGGGTTTTGGTGTTCAATTTTAAATTTTGGTTAATTTTTTCTATTTTTTGTATTTCAATTTTAAGTTTTGGATGTTAAAAAAAATATAAGAATTTTTATCTTTCTTATACTTTTTCTATTTTGTTTGCAATTATTTGGTAGTCGTTTATTCTTCTTTCTACTTTACCAGTTACTTTTATTATGTCTCCTTTTTTTATTCCGAATGATGTTTTGTATGTGTTTGGGAAAGCTACAACACTTATTTTGCTATATTCGTCACTTGCTGTTATAAATGCCATTTTTTCGTTGTTTTTTGTGGTTACTTCTTTTATTACGTCTATCATTACTAGTGTGTTTATTACTTTGTCAAAATATAGTTTTATGTCTTTTAGTAAGCATGTGTTTGTTCTTTTGTATTTTGTTACTGGATGATTTTTTAAGTAGAAGCCAAATAGTTCATATTCTTTTTTTAATAGTTCATTTTCACTTAGTTCTGGGTAAATTATTATTTCAGGTATTTCTACTAGGCTTTTGTCTAGACTTTCACATAGGGTTGCATAGTTTAATCCCTCGGTTAAGTTTTTTAGCATTGTGTTTCTATTTAGTTTTAAACTGTCTAATGCTCCACTTAATATTAAGCTTTCTATTACTTTTGTGTTTGTTTTTGCGCTGTAGACACGACTTAGAAAGTCAAAGTAGTTTTTGTATGGGCCACCTTTTTGTCTTTCTTCTGTTATGTGATTAACAGCTTCTTTTCCTACTGATTTTATTATTGTAAGTGGCGGGTATATTGTGTTATTTATTAGTTCATATTTATCTTTACTATAGTTTATGTCTACACCTTTTATTATTAGGTTAAATGTTCTTGCTTCGTCTATATATTCTTTTGTTTTTATTTCGTTACCTATTACCATGTCTAGTTCATTCATCATGTAATATTCTGTAAAGTGTGCTTTTAAAAAGGCCATTTGATATGCAACTAGAGCGTATGCTACTGAGTGGGATTTGTTAAAGCCATAGTTTGCGAATTTTAGTACTAAGTCATATATTAAGGCAGCATCTTTTATATTACATCCATTTAATGCAGCACCGTTTAAAAATTCACTTCTGTATTTTATTATTACATCTTCTTTCTTTTTGCTCATTGCTCTTCTTATTATGTCTGCTTTACTATAGGAAAATCCACCTATTCTTTTTAGTATTTCTATTATTTGTTCTTGATATATTATTATTCCGTTTGTGTCTTTTAGTATGCTTTCTAGTTCTGGGATTATGTAGTGAGGCTTTTTTTTCTTTTCTCTTACACTTATGAATTCACTTATCATGCCTCTTGGACCTGGTCTATATAATGCAATCGCGGTTATTATGTCGTTAAATGTTTCTACTTTTAGGCTTCTTAGGAAAGACATCATACCTTCACTTTCAAATTGGAATATTCCTGTTGTGTCTACGTCGTAGAATATTTTTAATGTTTTTTGGTCGTTTAGTGGTATTTTGTTTATGTCTATGTAGATGTTTTTTTCTTCTTTTATTTTGTTTATTATCATTTTTATTGTTGTTAAGTTTTTAAGTGCTAGAAAGTCCATTTTTAGTAAGCCTATTAGTTCAAGATATTCCATTGTGTAGCCGGTTAAAATGTTGTTTGCGCTTTTATATAATGGTACTTTATTCATTAGGGGTTCACTAGATATTATTATACCTGCTGCATGGATGCTAGTGTGTCTTTTTAAGCCTTCTAAGTGAGTTGATATTCTTATTAGTTTTTGATATTCATAGTCGTTTTTAATCATTTTTATAAAATATTCGTTTCTTTTTAAGTCCATGAATGTTTCTTTGTCTTTTATTGTTTTAGCTAGTGCATCGATTTTTTCTTGTGGTATTTTTAGTACTCTTCCTACGTCTCTTATTACTTGTTTTGGAAGAAGTGGAGAGAATGTTATTATGTTACTTACTTTGTCTTTTCCGTATTTGTTTTTTACATATTCTACTAGTTCGTCTCTTTTTAGGTGTTCTATGTCGATGTCTATATCAGGCATGGTAATTCTGTCTTTGTTTAAGAAACGCTCGAATATTAGGTTATATTTTATTGGGTCTATTTGTGTTATTCCAACTGCATAGCTTACTAAGCTACCTGCTGCACTTCCACGGCCTGGGCCTATCATTATGTCGTGTTTTTTTGCATAGAGTATAAAGTCATAGACTATTAAGAAGTAGTCACAAAATCCCATGTCTATTATTACTTTTAGTTCTTCTTCTAGTCTTTTTTTATATTCTGGTGTTACTTTACCGTTTAATCTTTTGTTTAGGCCTTTGTTACAAAGGTATGTTAGTAGTTCTATTTTGTTTTTTGAGTATTCTGGTAATTTGAAATGTGACTCTTTTAGTTCTAGGGTTATTTGTTTTACGAAGTCAAATGTTGTTTTTGCGTCTATTTCGTCTATTTCTTTATTCATGTGATTATTGTAGTTATAATCATTTATATCGTCTATTAGTTTTCCATCACGTATCATGTTTAAGTATATTAAATATTCTTTGTCACTTTCTTCTATGTATAAAGTTTCTTTTATGTATACTATTTTGTCTGTTATGGTAAGAGACTCTGTTCTTTCTTCTTTGGTTTCGTATGATAAGTAAACGCTTTCATATATTTCTTTATATTTTAGATAGTTTTTGTAGTCTTTTGTTACACATATTAAGTCTTCTTTATGTTCTTTTATTGTTTCTATTGTTAGGTTACTTGTGTTTCTTATGCTTACTAGGTTTAGTAAGTTTACATAGCCGTTATAATTTTTTGCATATATTAAATAGTTTAAGTCATTTATTTTTATTTCTATACCTATTATGGGTTTTATGTTTTCTTTTTTTGCAAGTGTCATAAATTCTATTGAGCCAAACATATTAGAGTCAGTTATTCCAACACTTGGTATGTTTTGTTCTTTTATGAATTTTATTAGTACATCTATTTTTATTAGACTACTTAATAATTCATAATGTGTTTTTACGTTTATAGGTATATAATTCATAACTTTCTCCTTTATAACAATTATATACTAATTATTTTGAAATTACTAGGCGAACAAAAAAAGAAGAATTAATCTTCTTTAGCTATCTAAACCTGTTATTTTACCATCAGCATCGCAACTGATACCTGCTGTTTTATCTTTTGGAACGTCTTTTACATTTTTTGAATTTAATGTGTTTATTGTAAGAGGTTCTTGACCAGTACTATCAAAATAATATGTTCCATCTGTTACTAATATTTTTGAAATTGTTCCTTTTGATGCATCAACTGATACATAATATTTTAATTTTTCGTCTCCATCATAATCTAATTTTGCTGAACCCTCGCTACAATAAGGACCTGGAGTTCCATCTGGATCCATTGCTTCAGTTATGTATTGTTGAGAAGCCATTTTCCAAATACTTTGACATTGTGTTACAAATGCATCTTTTCTACCTTCAGTAAATAGTTTTAAGATGTTTGGTGTTACTAATAGCATTAATATTGCTAATATTGCTATTACGGCTAATAGTTCTACTAGAGTAAATCCTTTTTTATTTAATTTTTTCATTTTGTATCCTCTCCTTATTTTTACTAGATTTATTATATCAAAAAAATATATTAATAGTCAATTATTTAGAATAACAAAATTATAAAAATGTAAAATCTACTCTTTTGTAACATTCATGAATGCGTTTATTAGGTCAAATCCTGTTCCTATTTTTTCTACTTTGTCTTTAAATCTCATGCCATATCTTTCTTTCATTTCTTCTATCATTTTTTCTAATGGGTAGCCTCTGTTTAGTAATTTGTACCAGTGTGAGTTTTCTCTTAGGTATTTGAGTAAGTTTGGGTCGTTATAGATTTTTTCTTTTAAATTATAATTCATTAGTCATCAAAAAACCTTTCCACTACTGTATTTTTCTTTTTTGGTGTTACTTTTTTTTCTTCTTTTTTTTCACTTCTTAATGATACTATTTCTTCTAAAAATCCTAGGGCTTTTTGTAGGGACGATATGTTTTCTTCTAGTTTGTCAGTGTCTATATTTTTTATGTTGTTTAGAAGGTTTTTTACTGTTTCTTTTGTACTGTCGTCTTTTTCTTTTATTTCTTTTTTGTATTTGTTCCAGATTTCTGTGTCGGCACCGTAAATATCATATATTTCGTATAGGTCTTGCCACGTGTATTTACCGGTTGCTACTAAAGTTACTAGGTATTTGTTGTTTTGCGCGAATGATTTAAATGCTTCTTTTTTGTTCATGATATCACCATTAGTATTTTATGCAATTTTAGTGATATTTTTAATTTTCTTTTTGATTATTTTTTGAATATTCATAGAAACTATAGTAACTATCGTAACTTATTATGATGTGGTCTATTAGCTTTATTCCTAGTATTTCTCCTAGGTCTCTTAGTTTTAGTGTTACTTCTATGTCTAAGTCACTTGGGGTTGTGTCTCCACTTGGATGATTATGCATTACTGCAATGTATTTTGCACTTTCTTTTATTGCTTCTTTAAATATTTCTCTTGGGTGTATGTCAACTTTGTCTAGGGTACCTCTAAAGACTTCTTTTTTCTTTATTAGGTTCATTTTTGTGTCAAATAGTAGTACGAAGAATTTTTCTTGTGTTTCATATTGGAAGTCATTTCTAAAGTATTCAAAGATGCTTTTTGTGTTGTTTAGTTTGATTTTTTCTTCTTTAGTGTCGTAAATTCTTTTTCCTAATTCAAAGGACGCGAGTAATATACTTGATTTAGATAGTTTTATTCCTTTTATTTTGTTTAGTTTTTCTAGACTATATGTGCTTAGGTTTTTTAGGTTTTCTGCTTCTTTTAGTATTCTATTTGATAAGTCTATTACGGATTCGTTTTTGTTTCCTGTTCTTAGTAGTATTGCTAAAAGTTCACTATCTGATAAGTTTTCTTTTCCATATTTTTTTAATTTTTCTCTTGGTTTTTCGCTTTCGTTTATTTCTTTAAATTTCATGTTTTCCTTTCAGTTTAAAAACATGTGTTTAGAACTAATTTTATATATTACATTATTTTTTTATTTTATTCAAGGAGATTTTGGACCAAAATAAAATTTCTAATTTGACATATTTTTTAAAATAGTGTACAATTTAGTTATTAGGTTGGTCTTGACCCGTATGGGTCGGGGTCAACCTATTTTTTATTCAAGTGAATTTTTGGTCAAAATAAAAGCTATACTGTTTTAGTATAACTTCTATATTTTAATTACTTAGTTTCTTCTTTGCTTGTTTTAATTACTTCTTTTCCTTTGTAGTGTCCACATTTAGTACAAGCACGATGAGGTGCTAGAGGAGCACCACAGTTTTTACAAGTTGCTATAGTAGGAGCATCTTTTTTTAGATGAGTTCTACGCGCTCTTTTTGCTGTTTTACTTGTTCTTCTAAAAGGTACTGCAAATAATTGTAAATCAAATTTCATTATTTTCCCTCCATATCTAACATTCTACTTAATTCACTAAGTGGTGAATTATTTTCTTTTTCATTTTCATCTTTTAAGCTCCAACCATTTCCATCAGTTATAAAATCTGCATCTTCTTTTACAACACGAAGTGGAACTTCCAGTACAATATTTTCCCATACAATTCCAAAAATATCAAGAGAATTTTGAAAAATAAATTGTTTTTCGCCAATTTCTACGTCTTTACTTATTGTATTTTCTAGTATTATGTCTAAAGGATAGTTTACTTCTTCTAGGCTACGAGCGCATAATAATACCATATTTCCAGTGATATTTAAGGTTAAATTGTATACACTGTCCTCTATTCTTGTTATTTTTCCTTTTGCATGTATATTTTCTAGTCTTTTTATATCAGTATTTTTTAGTGTTTCTTCGTCAAATGTGATGTCTTCGTCTATTATAAGTTCTGTTTCTACTTCGCTATTTAATTTGCTAATATCAAACATAATTTACCCCTCCTTAACTTAATTATAATATATATGTTGGTAATATGCAAATTTTTAATTTTGAAGTATCAATTTTTAATTTTGTTTTTAGTTATATTGTGTTAGAATGTTTGTGGAAGTGAGTATATTTTATGAATGTTATAGGTATTGTATCAGAATATAATCCTTTTCATAATGGACATGTTTATCAAATTAATAAGGTTAAAGAGATGTACCCTGATTCTATTATTGTTGTTGCAATGAGTGGGAATTATACTGAAAGAGGAGAATTTAGTGTTATTGATAAGTGGGACAAGACTAGTGTTGTTTTGAGTCATGGTGTTGATGTTGTTTTAGAGATACCTTTTCCCTATTCTAATCAGTCTGCTGATACTTTTAGTTATGCTGCAATTAAAATGCTTAGTGAGTTTCATATTGATACTTTGGTTTTTGGAAGTGAGAGTGATGATTTGGAAACTCTTGTTAATACTGCTAGTGTACAGATTAATAATCCTTCTTTTGATAATCTTGTTAAAAAGTATATGAAGCAAAAGAATAATTACCCTACTAGTTTGAGTAAGGCAATTTATGATTTAACTAATAATAAGGTTACTAGTAGTAATGATTTACTTGCGGTTTCTTATATTAAGGAAATTATTAAGAATAAGTATAATATTAAGTTAGAGCCGATTAAGAGAAGTAATTCTTTTAAGACACTTACTGGAAGTGGTAATATTATGAGTGCTTATGGGATTAGAGAGTTACTTAAGGAAAAGAAAGATATAAGTAAGTATGTTCCTAATGATACTTTAAATTATATTCGTTATATTGATTATGATAATGTTTTTAAGTTTTTAAAGTATAAGATTATTTCTAGTAAAGATTTTTTAAGTTCGTATCATTTGATTACTGAGGGGATTGATAATAGAATTTATGAAGCTGCTTTAAAGAGTAATAGTATGGATGAGTTTATTAGTAATATTAAGAATAAGAGAGTTACTGAGAATAGAATTAAGAGAATGCTTATGAATATTTTAGTTGGGTTTAGTAAAAGAGAAGCTTCTTCTTTTAAGTCTTTAGAGTATATACGTGTACTTGGTATGTCTAAAGCTGGAAGAAATTATTATAAGTCTATTAAAAATAGTACTAGTTTACCTATTGTTACTAAGTTAGAAAGAGGTGTTACTTCTAGTATTAGTTATAAGAGCAGTTATATTTATTATTTTGTTAATGATTTTGATAATGTAGATGAAAAAAATAAGCATGTTATTTTGAAGTAAAACTTGCTTATTTTTTTGGTTTTGTGTTTACTGTTACGTATCTTATATTTAAATCACTTCTTTTTAGGTCTTGTTTTATTTTCTTTTCTATTTTATATACTTCTTTTAGAGGTGTGTCTTCTTTCATGAATATGTCTATATAAGACTGGTTGTATGAACCATATTTTAGTATTGTTATTCTTCTTATTTTTATGTTTTTGTTTCTTTTTATTATTTCTTTTACTGTGTTTATTTTTGTTTCGTCTGTTTCTACTTCTCCTATTACGCTGCTTAGGTTTTCTTTTAGTATTTTTATTCCTACTTTTAGTGTTAGTAAACTTATTATAATTCCGCCTATTAAGTCTGCATAGCTAAATATTTTGTATTTTTTTCCTATTAGGGATGTTAGGACAAATATAAGTGATGCGGAAGAAGCATATGCATCGTATCTACTTTCTGTTCCGTTTGTTTTTATTATGTTGCTGTTTAATTCTTTTCCTTTTTTTAGTAAGTAACTACTTAGGATGATTTTTAGGATTATTCCTATTATTAAAACTATGACTGCGTATTTATTAGGAGATAATATTTTTCCATTTATTGCGTTAAAAAATGTTGTTATACCTAGGCTGATTATTAAGAAACTCATTAATATGCTTGTTATATATTCAATTTTTCCGTGTCCAAATGGATGGGCATCGTCTGGCTTTTTGTTTGAGAGTATGCTTCCTATTAGGCCTATTATGTCTGTTGTCATGTCACTTAGAGAGTGTACACCGTCTGCGACTAGAGTTTTTGAGTTACCAAAAAAAGCACCTAGTATTTTAAATATGCTTATTATAAAATTTACTAGGAAACTTTTTATTAAAGTTTTTGTTATCAATTTTTCACCTACTTTGCATCGTACCAATTGTCGCCAAAGTCTACTTCTACTTTTAAAGGTACTAATAATTTATATGTGTTTTCCATTATGTCTGTTACAAGTTTTGCGACTATTTCTTTTTCTTCTTTTGGTACGGTTAGTACTAATTCGTCATGTACTTGGATTATTAATTTTGCTTTTAGATTTCTTTTTTCTAATTCTTTGTCTACTTCTATCATTGCTTTTTTTATTATGTCTGCACTGCTACCTTGTATTGGTGTGTTTAAGGCCATTCTTTCTCCTGATTTTTGTATTATGTAGTTGGTGTTTTTTAGTTCGTCTATTGTTCTTTTTCTGTTCATTATTGTTCTTACGTAGCCTTTTTCTTTTGCTTCTATTACTATTTCGTCCATGTATTTTTTTACACCTGGGTACATGTTTAGGTATTTGTCTATGAATTTGCTTGCTTCTTTTACGTTTAAGCTTAGGTTTTCGCCTAGACCAAAGCCACTTATTCCGTATACTATTCCAAATATTACTGCTTTTGCTGTTCTTCTCATGTCTTTTGTTACGTCTTTAGTGTCTACGTCAAATATGTCACTTGCTACTTTTGTGTGTATGTCTTCGTGGTGTTTAAATGCGTCTATTAGTGCGTCACATTTTGAGATGTGTGCGAGTAATCTTAGTTCTATTTGGCTATAGTCACTTGTTAGGATTACACTATCTTTTTCTGGAAAAAATGCTTTTCTTATTTTTTTACCTTCTTCTGTTCTTACTGGTATGTTTTGTAGGTTTGGTTCAGCAGAAGATAGTCTTCCTGTTCTTGTTATTGCTTGTTTAAATATTGTGTGGATTTTTCCGTCTTCCATTATGAATTTGTTTAGACTGTCCATGTATGTGTTCATTAGTTTTGTTAGGTTTCTGTGTTCTAGTATTAGTGGAATTATTGGGCTTGTTGGTATTAGTTTTACAAGTGCGTCATGGTTAGTTGGGTAACCGTTTCTTCCTTTCTTTTTTCCGTGTGGAAGATTTAGGTGTTCAAATAAGACTTCTCCTAGTTGTTTTGGACTTGAGATATTAAAAGTCATTCCAGCTAGCTCATATATTTCTTCACTAATTTTGTCAATTTTTGTACTTATTTCTTCTTTCATTTCGTTTATTTTGTCAGCATGAACATTTACACCAGTCATTTCCATTTTTGCTAGTACGTTTATTAGAGGCATTTCTATGTCTTTAAATAGTTTATACATTTCTTCTTCTGTTAGTTCTTTTATGTAGTCTTCTTTTGTGTTATATAGGAATATACTTTTTTTTGCAATGTTAGATATGAATGTTTCTTCATTTGTTATTTGTTCTTTTTTTACTAGGTTTTCATAAAATTCGATGTCATAGCCTTTTGTATTTGATATGTAACTTATGTCTTCTTTTACGTTGTAGTTTAGTAGGTATGCGGCTATCATTGTGTCAAAGTCTACGTTTGTTAGAGATATATCATATCTTTTTAGTACTACTATTGCTTTTTTTAGGTCGTATGTTGTTTTTGCGTGTTTAAATATGTCTTTATTTTCCATTATTGCTTGTTCGTCTAGGTAGTATAGTTTTTCTCCATCGTATAAAGATAATGCTAGAAGTGAAGACTGATGGTAGTTTTCTTTACTTACTTCTAGATAGAATGCAAAGTCTTTATCTATGTTTATTTTACCGTTTACTTTTATTATTTCTATGTCTTTTTTTATGTCTTTTTTTGTTTCTTTTTTTATTAGTGAATAAAACTCAAGTTCTTCATATAAATTCATTAGTTCTTTTTCATTTTTTTCTTTTATTTTGATGTCTTCGAATGTCATGTTTAGTGGAACGCTTTTGTATATTGTTGCTAGGTCGTAACTTGAGAATGCGTCCTCTTTTCCGTCTATTAGTTTTTCTTTTGTTTTTCCTTTTATGGTATCTATGTTTTCATATAAGTTTTCTAGTGTTTGATATTCTTTTAGTAAGTTTATTGCTGTTTTTTCGCCTATTCCTTTTACACCTGGGATGTTGTCACTAGGGTCTCCCATTAGTGCTTTTAGGTCTATCATTCTTATTGGTTCTACACCATAGTATTCTTTAAATGTTTCTGTGTTCATTAGTATGTAGTCTTTTTGTTTTAGTAGTTTTACGTTAACACAGTCAGTTATTAGTTGTAGTAAGTCTTTATCGCTACTTATTATTGTTGCGTCATATTGTTTGTCTAAGTCAGCCATTTTTGCAAATGTACCGATTATGTCGTCTGCTTCATAGTTATCTATTGCTACTGCTTTTATTCCAAGAGCATCTAGTATTTTGTATGCTACAGGGAATTGTACTAATAGATCGTTTGGTGTTTCTATTCTTCCTGCTTTATAGTCTTTGTATTTTTCGTGTCTAAAGTTTTTTCCTTTGTCAAATGCTACTACTATATATTCTGGTTTTTCTTCGTTTAGTATTTTGTTTATCATGTTTATAAATCCGTATAGGGCATTTGTTGGAAAGTTTTTGGAATTTTTCATTAGGTTACCATTATATGCTGTTGCATAATAGCTTCTAAATAGTAAATTATTTCCGTCTATTAGTACTACTCTTTTCATTATCATCACCATTTAAAGTATAGCATAAGAATTTTTACTTTTAAAGTTACTTTTTCTTTTCTTTCTACTATTTTTAGGCTATTTTCATGTAGTCACTTGTTTTATGACTGGTGTTTCTATTACTGTTTTTGGTAATTTTTACCATTTTGTTATTATGAATTATAATTTTACATTTTGGTTTACATTTTTTTGTTTTTAAAAAGAGAAGTTTTGTTCTTCTCTTACATGAATAGGTCTAGACTTAGTTGACTACTTTCAGGCATTTCATTAAAGCAGTTTAGGCCTCTTAGTTTGTCTACTATTGCTTGAGAAACTTTTCCTCTTATTTGGAAGTCTTCGATACTTACGTATGGTCTGTTTTCTCTTTCTTCAACTATTTTTTTAGCGGCTACATCGCCCATTCCATCTAGTACTGTAAATGGTGGGATTAGTCCGGTTTTGTCTTTGTTTATTTTGAACATTGTAGCGTCACTTTCTTGTATGCTTATGTTTTCTATGTGGAAGCCTCTGCACATCATTTCGTTTATTATTGAAAGGCTTGATAAGATTGATTCTTCTTTTTTGGATTTACTAAAGCCTTTTTCTGTTATTCTTTCTATTGAGGCTAGTACTTCACTTCTTCCTTTTATCATAGCATCTATGTCAAAGTCACTTTCTCTTATACTTAGGTATACCCTGTAATAGTTTAGTGGATGGTATAGTTTAAACCATGCTACTCTAAAACCGTTTATTACATATGCTGCTGCGTGGGCTTTTGGGAACATGTATTTTATTTTTTCACATGACTTTATATACCATTCTGGAACATTATGTTCTTTTAGTAATTTTTTGTGTTCTACCCATGTGTCAGGTTCTTTTGCTGTTTTTCCTTTACGTATAAATTCACTTATTTTGAATGATTGTCCTTTTTCTATTCCAGCTTTTATTAGGTAGAGCATTATGTCGTCACGACATCCTATTACTTCGTCAAATGAGCAAGTTCCATCTAGTATTAGGTCTCTTGCGTTACCGTTCCATACGTCTGTTCCGTGTGATAGTCCTGATATTTTTATTAGGTCTGCAAATTTTGTTGGCTTTACTTCTTCTAGCATTTTTATTACAAAGTTTGTACCAAATTCTGGTATACCAAGTGTTCCTGTTACGCAATTTATGTCGCTTTCTTTTACGCCTAGAGCACTTGGGTTATTAAATAAGCTTATTACACCCCTGTCGTCAAGTGGTATGTCATTTATGTCTACTTTTACATCGTCAGAAAGGTATTTTAGTACTGTTGGATCATCGTGCCCGAGTATGTCTAGTTTTAGTACGTTTTCTTCGATGTCATGATATTCAAAGTGGCTTGTGTACCATGCAGCTTCTGTGTTTTCTGCAGGGTATTGGTATGGGGTAAAGTCAAATACGTCTTTATAGTCAGGGATTACTATTATTCCGCCAGGGTGTTGGCCACTGGTTCTTTTTACACCAGTTATTCCTATTGCAAGTCTTTCTACTTCTGGTTTTCTTAGTGTTATGTTTTTTTCTTCTGCATATATTCTTACGAATTGTTCAGCGGTTTTGTCCGCGATTGTTGTGACGGTTCCTGCACGGTAGACGTTGTGTTCTCCAAATAAGACTTTTGTGTAGTCATGGGCTTTTGCTTGATATTCTCCTGAAAAGTTAAGGTCTATATCTGGTGTTTTTTCAGCGTTAAAGCCTAGGAATGTTTCAAATGGTATGTCTTGGCCTTGTCTTTTCATAAGGGTTCCACATTCACATGTTCTTTCTGGCATATCAAATCCACTTCCGTATTTAAGGTTGTAAGGGGTTCCGTCAGTATCTTCAAAGTAACTTTTTTTACAGTTTGGACATACATAGTGAGGAGGAAGTGGGTTTACTTCTGTGATACCACAGAATGTTGCTACTAAGCTAGAACCGACACTACCACGGGAACCTACTATGTAACCGTGAGCGTTTGAGTTTTCTACTAGACGTTGAGCGATTAGGTATATAACATCATAGCCTCCGTTTATGATACCGTTTAGCTCTTTGTCTAGACGTGTTTTTATTAATTCAGGTAATGGGTCGCCATAGATTTTAGTGGCATTACCATATACTGTGTCTTTTACTATTTGTACTGAGTTTTCCATTCTTGGTGGGTTTAGGCCTGGTTTTACTACTTCTACTGTTTCAAACATGTCAGCGACTTTATTAGAGTTAGTCACTACTATTTCATATGCTTTTTCACTACCTAAAAATTCAAATTCTTTTAGCATTTCGTTTGTTGTCATGAAGTATGCGTTTGGTATGGTTTTTATGCTTGGTCTATATAATGGGTGGAAGCCGCCACCTGGTTGTTTTTGTGTTATTAGTATTTCTCTATATATGTTGTCTTCTGGGTCAAGTGTGTGCACGTCTCCTGTTGCTACTACCATTTTACCTATTTTGTCAGCACATGATACTATTTTATTTATTATGTTATATATGTCAGTTTTACTTGATACTTCACTACTTTCAACTAGGTAATCCATGATAGATGGAGGGTTTACTTCTATAAAGTCATAGTATTTCATTAGGTTAGATAGTTCTTCTTCGTTTACTCTTTTTGCTTGTTCAAATATTTCTCCGTTAACACAACCTGAGCCTATTATTAAACCGTCTCTTAGTTTTGTTAGTAAGCTTTTTGGAGTTCTTGGGGTTTTATAGAAGTATTTTGTGTTTGCTTCACTTATTATTTTGAACATGTTTTTTAGTCCAGTGTTGTTTTTTGCATATACTGTTACGTGATATGGTCTATTTACTTTGTAAGCGTTTTCTGGGTCTATTAGTGTTTTTAAGTCACTTATTGTTTCAAAGTTACCTGAAAGACTTGTTATCATTTTGTGAAATACTAAGGCTGTTGCTTCTGCATCGTAGTCAGCGCGGTGGTGGCCTGTTTCATCAAATTCTATGTTGTATCTTTTTGTTAGTACACTTAGGTTGTGTTTTTTTGCGTCAGGGTTTTGTGCTTTTGATATTTCCATTGTGTCTATTACTACGTTGTCAAATGAGCCTAGGTTGTATTTATTGTAAGCACTTTCCATAAATGATATGTCGAATCTTGCATTTTGTGCGACCATTGGAGACGCGCCAATCCATTCTTTGAAACTTTTTACTACGTCTATTTCGTCACGTTTGTCTTTTAGCATTTCGTCTGTTATGTGAGTAAGAGTAGTTATTTCGTTTCTAAGTGGAGCGTGTGGGTTTATTAGTTCGTCAAATCTGTCAGTTATTTTTCCATTTTTTATTTTTACGGCTCCAATTTCTATCATTTGATCTCCAGCAGCTGCGTTAAAGCCGGTTGTTTCTGTATCAAATACTACATATTCGCTTTCTAATAGTGGGTAGTCACTGTTTTTGTTTATTATTAGTATTTCGTCGTCTACTACAAATAGTTCTACACCAAATAATACTTGTATGTCTCCTTTACTTTTGTATACTTTAGGGAAACATTGTATGCCGTTTTTATCAGTTATTCCTATTGCGCGGTGTCCAAATGAAGATACTCTTTTTAGTAGTTTTTTAGGGTCAATTAGTCCGTCCATTTGACTCATGGTTGTGTGACAGTGTAGTTCTACTCTTTTTACTTCGGCGTCGTCTGTTCTTTCTTTTGTTATGTGATTAAATGTTTCTATGTCTCTTATGTTTAGTACTAGGTCTCCTGCAAATGTATCATGTTTTACGTAACCTTTTATTTTGTACCAAGAGCCTTCCACTACTCTTTTTGATAACATTTTTACTTGTTCTTTGTCTTTTGTGAATATTTTTGCTATTAGTGAGTCTGTTGTGTCGCTTATTTTGTATGTTATTATGTTAAAACCTGATGCTGTTTCTTTTATTTCACTACCAAATACAAAGACTTCTACTGTTACATCTGACATTTCTGCTATTATGTTTTTTAGTTCTGTTTTTTTGCTTTTTATTTCATTTCCTAAAATTATACTGCTTTCTTTTTTTGTTACTTTTATTTCTTCTTCTGTTACATCTTTTTGTTTTATTAGTTCTTTAGCATCTATGCTTGCTTTTTCGTTTATTTCTCCAGTTATTTCTAAGTTTAGGTAACCCATGGCTATTAGAAATTCTTTCATTTTAGGTTTTATGTTGTTTATTTTTTCTAGTTCTATGCTGTTTGCTACTTCTATTTTTATTATGTTATCATTTACTATTACGTCTGTTTCTTTTATGCTTTTTAGCATAGGACATTTTTCTTGGTAATTTTTAAAGATGTAGTTTACATAGTCACTTAGTAAGTTTAGTGTGTCATGTTTAAAGACAAAGTATACTTTTTTTACTGTTTTAAGATTAGAAGATAGCTCACATATAAGTTTAAATATTGATACAGGTATCATTTCTTTTATTTTCATGTATATTGTCCAGCTTTCTTCATGAGTGTCTACTACTACGTTTTCTAGTGTTGCAGTTTCAAAGTATTTATAATTTTCTTCGTTTAAATTTATTTTTTTAAAGAATCTTTCTAATCTAGCGTCCATTGTTACTTCACCACCTTAATTATATCTTAAAGAATTATTTCTTAAAAGTCTTGACTTTTTTTATTTTTTTGTTTTGTGAATTTTGTGAAAAAATAGTTCTTTTTGGGAACTATTTTTGGTTATTTTATTCTATTTTTAGGCCCTTTTTTAGTTCTTTGTGACCACCTATTCCAAATCTTACTTTTTCTTCTTCTTTTGGCATGATTATGTGGACGTGTAAGCGCTTAAGTGTGGCGCCTGAAAAGGATGGGTCGCCAAATCTCATGGAGATTGCTCCTCCGTTTATTTGATATTCTTCTATTAAGTTTAGAGATATTTCTTTTAGTTCAGCCCACATTTGTTCTGTTATGTCTTTTATGTCATATATTCCGTATTTTGATATTATTAAGAATTGAAGTTCAGCACCAAGGTAAGGAAATTTGTTTTTTGTTACATACCAGTAATTAGTTACATATAGTATTTCTTGGTCTATGTGTTCTATTCCTAATGGGTCTATTCCCTCGGCTTCTTTTTTTATCATTATATCAAGTTGTTCTTGTTTTCTTGCGTTTGGCGGGTAGATGTATTTGTAGCCGTTCATGTCTACTAATGTTTCTACTTCTGTTTTTTCTATTAAAGGGCGCGTGATTATTCCATGTTTTTTTGCTAATGCGTGAGAGCGTTTGCTCCAGTTTCTTTCTGGGTGGTCTTCTAGATAGTATATTTCTTTTACACCTTTTTCAATTAGTACTTTCATGCATTTGTCACATGGGAAAAGTGTTGTGTATATAGGTGTGTCTAATACTTGTACTTCGCCTAGTTTTTTTAATAAATTCATTTCAGCATGTTCTGTTAATGCGTAGTAGAGTTCTGTACGGTTGTTTATGTCATATGCTGGCAAGTTTAAGTCAGTGTGGTTTGTGCCAAAGTGCCATTCGCCATTATAGAAGCATGCAGCAGATACAGGGCAGACTACGTCAGTTGAGTCTCTTAAGTGGTCTATTAGCATTGTTATGATTTCGTCCATGTCAGAAGTATAGCCTATTCGTTTTTTTAAGTCTTCTATAGCAATACTTACTAATTCATTTATTTCTTTTACTTGTTTACCTTTACTAGATATTACTATTTTTCTTATTTTGTCAGATGTTGAGCTTTCTGATTGTCTTGGTAGTATTTTTATTTCAGTGCAATATTCTTTTAAGGCTTCTATTTGTTCTTTTTTGTAGGTTTCTTTTATTATGATTAGTACATCAGGTTTTACTGATTTTATTAGGTGCCACTTAGGTTCGTTTACTTCTTTTATTACAACTTCTGAAGCGATGCCTGGTAGTAGTTTTATAAATTCATATCTTTCTTCTTCTGGGATTATTGGTCTACCGGATCCTTTTCTTTTTTTTATTTTTTCGTCACTGTCCATAGCTACGATTAGAAAGTCACATTGTTCTTTTGCTTTTAGTAGATATCTTAAGTGGCCTAGGTGGAATAAGTCCCAAGAGCCTTGAACTATTCCTATTTTTTTACCTTGTTTTCTTGCTTCTTCTACTCTTTTTAAAAAACTTTCGTCAATCATTTATATACCTACTGGAATTCCTGTTATTTTGGAATTTGGATGATAGTCTGTAAGGACAAAGTCATCTTTTCTGTAGTCTTTTATGTTTGTGTGTTTGTTTACTAATTTTAAAGTAGGAAAAGCTTCTGTTTTTCTTTCTAATATTTCTTCTACCCATGGAAGTTGGTTATAGTATAGGTGTGCATCTGAAATCATATGTATAAATTCATATGGTTCTAGTTGTAATGTTTCAGCCATTGCTAGTAAAAGGGCTGAGTATTGTGCCCAGTTGCTTACACAGCCAACTAATACGTCACAACTTCTTTGGAACATTACCATGCTTAGTTTGTTATTTAGTACTCTAAAATGAATCCATCCGTGACAAGGACATACTACTACTTTTTGTGTGTTTTCACTATTTCTTATTGTATATTCAGGAATCCAAGGCGATATGAAGTGAGTTTTTAATTCTGGTCTTTCTTTTATTTGTTTTACGATTTGTTCAAATTGATCAAATGAAGTGCCGTCTGGTGTTGGGAAAGACATGAATGCTGCTCCGTATGAACCAGGACCTAAGTCGCCAGTAGCTAGTCCTCTTTTTGCACATTTAGCAGGTGTTACCCATGATTTCCACCATTTGCATCCGAATTTTTCTAATTCTTCTTGTGTTCTTGCACCATTTATAAATGCAAATAGTTCGCCGACTGCTGCTTTCCAAAAGCCAGATATGTCTCGTTCTGTTATAAATGGTACACCATTTTCTAGTATGTTAAATCTCATTACTGGTGCTCCCATTAAGTCAATTGTATCAATTTCGTTACCATTTGAGTCTACCATTGGACTTTTTGTTCTTATTCCTTTTTCTAATATTTCTCTTATTAAGTTTTTGTACTGACCGTCAGGCGTACGTTCGATAAATGGTCTATAGTCCCATTCCATATTTATTACCTCCAAAACTAAAATGCCCCATATTCTTTTAACACTAGTATTTAGTTTAACAAATGAGTCGTGAAAAATCAATTCTAATTAGTGCCTCTTTTAAATTATTTTAATATATTTTTTCTACGGAAGTTATTTTTTTTTCTTTAGAGTAACCTACAGTTAAAGTGTCTCCTGTTTTTAGGTATGGTAAGTTTTCATTTAATGTTATATTTATTTTGTATTTTTTGTTTTCAGTTGATTCTATGTAAAGGTAAGTTGTACCGCCTATTACTACAGCGTTTATTTCTTTTACTGTTATGTTTTCTTTAATTATTTCATTTTCGTTTATATCAAATTTTACATTGTTTAGGTAATTTAATGAGGCTTCTTCTATTCCTTTACTTGAGTCAGTTACTACTACTTTTTGATAGTCTTGTACATCTATAAATGCGTACATTTTTACTAGTCCTTTTTTGTCTTTTAGGCTTACTAAGTAAGTAGGCTTTCCTTTTAGGTTTATAAGTAGAGGGAATGTTGCGGTGTAGTTCATGTCTTGAACTTGACCTTCGGCACTTGACATCGCGCTGTATTCTTCTGCTCCTGGTACTTTATAATATTTAGTTTCTCCAGTTCTCATGTTGGTTAGTACAAATCCTAGGTTGGATTCGTCGTTTACTACACTAGTTATTCCAGTGTATAAATATACATCGTCATTCATTACTAGATAATTGTAGCCATCTGTTGTATTTACTACTTCTTTTTGTCCAAATATGCTATTTAAAAATCCGTTTTTGTATGTTCCCCAGTCGTCTAGTTGTTCTATTAGTAGTTCTGCTTTGTATGCGTTGTCTACCCATTTTGGTATGTCTTTCATTTTGTATTTGTTAGATTCTCCTGTAATTGGGTCTAGTATTATTACGCCTGTTACTTTTGCTTTTAGTTCTATTCCAGTGTATTTTATTACAGGTACAATCCAGTAAGGGTTACCTTCGTTATCTATTTCAAAGCTTACTTCTCCAAAATTAGTAAATGGGTAACTAAATCTTAATTTTCTATATAAGTTATCGTTAAAGTACCCACTCATTGTGTATTTCATACCTTTGTTTAATTTTATAAGTTTAGTTTCTCCTGTCACACTGTTTACTGTTATGTAACCTTTTACACCATCTTTTCTGTTTGAAATCCATTTTATAAAGCTAGCATATTCTAGTGGCGTTACTCTTATTATTTCGTCGTTATAGTTTATTTGGTTATATAAAGTTGATACGTTAAATTGGCTTACAAATTCTGACATTTGGCCCATTACTCTGTCGCCTAGAACAGTGGATGAGGCTTTATCAAGTAGTGGTAGTTTGTTAAAGTCTACTTCTTCTACGTCAGTAGCAAAGTCGCTGCTTTCGTCTACCTTTATTCTTTCGTGGTAACTTTTTGCATTAAATATTGGGCTACAGATAAAGTTTATTACTAATATGCATACAAATAATGCAGGGATTAAAAATAATGTTATTTTAGATAGTTTGTCGTCCATTATTTTTATGTCTATTTTCATTTTGGTTTTGACTCTTTTAATGTTTGTTTGACTTAGTCTTGTTATGTTAAATACTACTAGTAAAAATATAAGATATGCGTAAAAGCCAGTGCTGTGCAAGTTGATTGCTGGTAGTGTTATATAAAACATTATGAAGCCTACTATTAGTGTTATTATAATTGCGCGAATGTTTTTCATTTTTTATCTCTCCTTTATTATGTCATTATAGTTTTTTAACTTTTGTGATTAATTCTTGGTAGCTTTCTTTTACAAATTGGTCTCCAAGTTCATTAACGCCTGTTCCACTTTGGTTATTATGAGTTCTACCTTTCATTATTTCTTGTAGTATATCTATTCCCATGCTTTTTAATAATCCTATTTCTTTAGCAGATCTTTTTAGTAAGTCTATTCCGAATAATTTTCTTTGTTTGTAGCCAGTAAAAGGTTCTACACTTCTTTCAAAGTAACTCATGTCGTGCATTGGCGCAGGAGAGCCGTCTTCAGCTAATCTGTCCATTGATTTTCTCACGCTTTCTAGTTCTCCTACATAGTACCTAAATATTATTTTAGAGTAACTTTCTATGTCAAATTCTTCTCCAGTTATACTTTTGTAGTCTTTTATTCCAAGTGGGTAATCTAGTAAGTCTGTTGGTACTGGTATGCTTCCACTTGCCCCTCCTATACAAGCCATTTGTACTATTTCTGGATGAAGTAAAGCAAATCTTTGCGCAAATACACCAGATGATGAGTAACCGTTTAAGAATATTTTGTTGTTTATTTTTGCTTTATTTGATAGGTATGATAATACTTCATTAATTATATTTAAAACTTGAATATCAATGCGGAAGTATATATCGTCTTGGGGAAGAGTAAAACATTCTTTAGAAAGTTGTTGGTAGTATGGCACTAGAGTTTTGGTGCTTGGAAGTATTGGTATTAATACTGGGGCATAAAATTCTTCTAATTTACTTACTAGGTTATGTGCAGTTATAAGAGCATTATTTAGTAATTCTTCCTCTTTTTCTTTTTCTAAATTGTTTGCTTCTACTACTAGAGATGCATCTTCACTTATATATTCTGGCAAAACAAGGATGTACGGAATATTATAATTTTTTTGATTATTTGGGTAATGTATTTCAACTGTGTAATTTTTATTATTTAAGTTATATTGAAAGCATAGGCCATATTGGGTTTTGTTGTAGTGTTCTGGCATTTTAATCACATCCTTTTTTAACTCTTTTATAATTTAACTATATCATACATATATTCGTTATACAAGTATTTTTTGTTATAAAAGTTAGAATTTTTCTACTGTTTCTATTCCTAGTATTTTTAATGCACTTGTTGTAACTTTTAAAATACAATTTAGTAGTCTTAATCTTGAAGACTTTAAGATATTATCTTTCTCATTTGTTATGTTTATTTCTTCATATAATTTTGAAAATAGTACTGCGATGTTATAAATATATTTTGTTAGGTGTGATGGCTCGCTAGATTCTAATAATTCATTAATTACAGATGGGTACAAAGATAGTTCTTTAATTATTTGATTTTCTATATCACTATTAAATTTTATTTCTTCATATGTTTCTTGTTTATTATTTTTTAATATAGAGTTAATTCTTGCAATGCTATAGAGAATGTATATACCTGATTCCCCAGTGAAGCTTGTAGCACTTTGTAAATTAAAATTAACTATTTTATTTTTTGATACGTTTAACATAGTAAATTTAATACAAGCGTTCATTAGTTTATTTAAATTACTTTCTGATATTTCACTATTTCTGTTTTTAAATTCTTTTATTAATGTTTCTTTTACTTTTTTCATGAAGTCTGTTACTAATACTACTGTCCCATTAGATGTAGACATTTTGTCGCCGTTTAGTAGTACATAGGAATAGCATATTAGCTTAGGTGCTTTGTAGCCTAAAATATCTAATACTGCTGTTATTTCTTTCATGTATACTTCTTGATCTTCTCCTAAAACGATAAAATTATTTTTTGGGTTTAATTTGAGTTTGTAGATTGTGTATGCAATATCTCTTATTGGGTATAATGATGTTTTATTTGAACGCGTTAGGATTAGTATTGGTGTTTTTGTTGGAATGTCATAGTCTTTTAAATCAACATATAATCTGTTTAGTTCGTCTTCGTGTAATTTGCCTGTTTTTTCTAATTTGTTTAAAATGTCTTCTAGGTAGTTATTGTAAACAAAGTCTGATTCATGAGTAAATACATCAAAATGAATGTTTAGTTCGTTTAATATTTTTAATTGTCCATCAACACATTTATCAGTTATTTTTTTAAATTTATTAATCATTTCTGTGTTACCGTTTTCTACTTCTTTTAGGTAATCAAATGCTTTTTGATTTAGTTGTTCATTAGTGTCTGCTTCTTTGCTAATTTTTACATATGTGTCTAGGACTTCAGAAAATTCATCACTTTTTAATCCATATTTTTCTATGCCAATTACAAGTAATGCTATTTTTTTGCCAATATCATTTATAAAATAATGTCTTGTTACATCATACCCAACAAATGCATATAAATTACTCATAAAATCTCCTATTAGACTGTTTCTACATCTTCCAATGTGAGGTTCAGCATTAGGATTTATTGAGGTATGTTCAATTAGTAATGATTCCCCTTTACCTTGATTATTTGATCCATAGTTTTCATTTCTTTCTATTTCTTTGATTATGTTAGGACTATAATTTTGATAATTTATGTAGAAATTTATATAAGGGCCTACTACTTTTATATTTGAAAAATTATTTTTATCGTCTATGAATTTTTCTTTAATTAAGTTAGCAATTTCATTTGGATTTTGATATTTTTCATTTCTTAGGTTAGCACATTGTATGCTATAGTCTCCCATTTCATGTTTTGGTGGTATTTCAATTTTAATTTTTGATTCTTCAATATTAATAATTTCAAGTATTTTTTTAGTTATATATTTTTTCATATTCTTCTCCTTAAAAAGAAAATTCTATAAAATAAGGACGATTTACTCGTGGTACCACCTTAATTCATAGAATTTCTATCTCTTATTCTTTAACGCAGATATACGTATTTGACTCTAAAGATGCGTTCGTTTAACATTGTCATTTCCTTTCACTAACCGGAAATATCACTAAGACAAGAGGTTAAATTACTATTTCTTTTTCTTTGTCATTTAATTTATGTTTTGATTATATCATTTTCGTTTATTCTTGTAAAGTTTCACTAGTTTTTATATAAATAGAATCTTCATTTATTTCTACCCAGTCATTATCATTTAACACTTTGGTTGCTTTTTTGCAGCCTACTATGCAAGGAATTTTTAATTCTCTTGCTATTATGCTCGCGTGGCAAGTTATTCCACCTTCATCAGTTATGATTGCTGAACATTTTTTTATTAGTGATACAAATTTTGGAGTTGTCATTGGAGTTACAATAATATCTTTTTCTTTAAATTTTTTAAAGTCTTTTTCACTATAAATTTTGCATACTTTACCTAATGTATTACCAGGATATGCTATTTGTCCTTTTAAAATATTAGTGTCTTCTTCTTCGTCTTTTTTTATTATTATATTATGTGTTGATTTCCATTTGTTATAGTCGTTTGTCACATATAATTTATCAAATAATATAAAGCCTTTTTTGCGTTTTTCTAGTTCTTCTATTTTTTGATATTTATTTTCTAATATTTCTTCTATTTTTAAGTAATTAATATATTTTTTATATTTTTCTGGTATTTTCTCTTTTAATTTTTCTATAAAATATTCACATGATTCATGACATAAAGTATCATATTTATATCTAAAATCAAGAAACATTTTTTTAACTCTTTCCGTTATTTTGTCGTAGTGTCCTGCTAGTTGTCCTAAGCTTGTAAATGGGTATAGGTTTATGATGGATTTATAAAATTTATTAAAATCTATATTAAGTTTGTTTTTGATAGCATTTTGTAAATATAGAATATCTTCTTTGATAGTAGTATTATAGTACTCGTTTATTTTATCAAAATTTTCTTCTATGAATGAGTACATTAAATATGGGTCTTCTTCTAAATCATAGTTGTTATAATATATATCAATGTTTTGATTTTTACTATTGTATATAAATAATGGTTTAAAGTAGTATAAGTTATTAGTTAAGTTGCTAATTCCTTCATATTCCCCCTTATAATATATTTCTAGTTCTATGATTTTTAGAGGTCTAGTTAAAGATAAACAATATGATTTCGGAATGCTAGTTATTGAAGTTATTGCTCTTGCTTGTAATATGTAAATTTCATTGTTTTTTAATGCATATTCTACATCAACGTATGTTTTATAAAGTTTTTCTATGTTTAAGATTATTTCTTCTAAATTTTTTATAATTTTTTTATCAATATCTATTGAACCAATATTTAAGTCAATTTTTTTAGTTTGTCTTCTTACTAAAAGTTTTGTAGGTGTTTTTGTTCCAGACACTAGTTGTTCTCCTAGTCCACTAACTATTTCTATTACTGAGTAATTTTTTACATCATTTGTAGGATCAATAGAAAATGCAACGCCAGCATAATCAGGGTTTATCATTTTTTGAATTATTACACACATGCCATATAGGTTTTGCTCTTTGGAATAAGATATGACATTATTTTCGTATAAAGAACACCAACACAATTTGATTTTTTCTTCTAATTCAGTTAAGTCTACGTTTAAATAAGAATTATATTGACCTGCAAAAGATTTTTTTATACCATCTTCATTTAATGCAGAGGAACGTACAGATACTAAATTACAATTTAATTTTTTATATTCATTCATAATCTTATTTTTTAGTTCATTATTAAATTTAGAATTTATTACTAATTCTTTTATTAATGAATATTTGTTTTGATTTGCTAGTTCTTTTATTTTGTCATATATAGAGTTATATTTTAAAAATGTTATATATTCATTTTCTTCTATTACAAAAAAGTCAGGAACATTAAAATTGTTTTCTTTTAACTTAATTAATGAATTTGCTTTACCACCTAAATTTTTATTCATATTTTTTACTCTCCTATTTGATATTTTTATTATATCATAGATGGTTAATTAATTGATACTTTATTTAAATTGCAAAATAAAAACTTAGACTATTTATTTTTTATTCTCTAAGTTTTTGTTATATAAGCACGGATGCATATGTAAGCTTTTTTACATTATATTTCGTTTCACTTTAATTGTCTTTCTAAATTTTTCAAACAAAAAAATAATTAACGCACGGATTTTAAAAATATAATAAAAGCTTTGTAACTTCTTGTAAAGAAAGGCGCTTGTGGGGGTTAAAGCACTTATTGATTTATTAAAACATTCTTTGTTTCATTGTCAAAATCTTTTTTCTATCTACTACATAATCATCGCTTAAATCAATTACTTCGTCCATATATGGCAAAGCTGGTATTGAGTTGCTTTTATTTATCAATGTATTAGCAATGTTTCGTAAATTTTTTAATGTTTGTATCTTATTAGATAAAATATTGTATTGCCTTTTTGTTATTCTTTCTAGTGATTCTCCATACATTATGAGATAGAAAGACAAAATCATAGATAATTTATCTAAATCTTTATTTATAAATACTTTAGAATGTCTATAATCAATTAAAAACTCTTTTAGTAACATAGAGATAAATGGAGAGGTATGTCTTTTATAGGTGCATCCATCTATATCACAAAATGCAATATTGCCAAAGTTATCAATTAATATATTTTCAAAGCTTAAGTCTTGATATATGATTCCATTATTATGAATATTTCTTAATATTCTGCTTGCTTTTTCTGTATAAACTAGTAGTTCATTACAATTAAAATATCTTTTTAAAAATTTATCTGATAATGGCATAGAATTTGCAAAATATTTCATTGTGTAGCCTCTTAGTGTACCTTCTTCAATAATTAAACTTTGTGGCAATATGACACCATCTATTTTTATGCCATCCATATCAAGAAATTTTTTGTATAACTCTCTTTTTTCGTAAGGAAAAAGGCCATCTAAAAATTTATAGCCTATGATACCGTCAGTGTATATTGTGCTTTGTGTTCCTTGACTTTGTAATTTATGAAGAGTAGATAAATCTATTTCTTTGAATTTTATTTTTTCCATACTAATACTTCCCCCTTTTTTGAAGTTTTTATGTATAATACCACTAAAAGTGAGTTTATGCAATTTTTTATTAGTTAGTTGAAAAAATAATTCTTTTTTATTAGAATATATAATAATATTTAAAAATCCATTTGTTTTATATTTTAATAAATTAATAAAACTCGAACTAAGCATATCATTTGAAAAGTCCGAGTTTAATAATCAATAATATTGGTGCGAGTGACATAGTAATCTACAACTCTATTTCAATAAGTTTTTGTGTTTCAATATATTTGTAAAAATCATTACAAGAAATGTGTTTTTTCGGTTTTTGATATTCATATAAATACAAATTAGCATTTATTTTAACTTCACTATGGTCATTTCAAAATTTATCTATTACATCTTTTAATAAATATTCTTCATTTATGTATTCATGAATCCCCTTATATTTGCCCCAAGAGTGTTCAAACCAATAGTGTTTACCATTTTTTTCAAAAGTTAAAAAAGTATGTGAAGGTAACATATCTTCATCTACTATATAGATAAAATATGTTTTTACTATTATATCATTTTCAGAAAATAATTTTCTTTCTAGTTCTACTTGATCCCAACATACACCACATTGTGATTGCATTAATTCCTCTGGCGTTTGTAGATAATAGAAATTTTCAAAATCTTCATCCCATTTTTGTGGATTGGTATTTATTATATTATTTCCATCTTCATCCTTAAACCCATATTCAATTGAATCCATTAAATTCATTATTTTATCGGCTGTTTCCAACATAAATTCACTCCTATCTAAAAAATTAAATTTTTTATTCTACTAGCTTAATTTTTAAAGGTGTCAAATTCGATACCTTTGAAATTTTCATTATTTAATTTTTTCCACAATCCTAAATAAGCAATAACATCCAGTTTTGAATGGTATCTTGAATCATCTTCATCAGCATATCTAGCCAAATTTGTAAGAGAGATATATTCTTTATTCATATTTTCCTCTTACTAAATTATTTTATCATAAATTATTGAATAAAAAAACTCGTACTTATTAAAATTACTTTGACGGTAATTTTTGAGAGTAAAAATATAAAAACCCTTAAAATTAAGGGCTTTGTAAACAATATTTGGTGCAGGCGAAGGGACTTGAACCCCCATGGATTGCTCCGCTAGATCCTAAGTCTAGTGCGTCTGCCAATTTCGCCACGCCTGCAAACTTTAGTGGTGGACCTTGCAGGACTCGAACCTGCGACCGCCCGGTTATGAGCCGGATGCTCTAACCAACTGAGCTAAAGGTCCATTGCATTTATAATATTACAACATATAATATTAAATTGCAAGTATTTTTATTCTTTTATGTCAAAAAAATGTATAAAAAGAAAAAAGTAGCCTAAACTACTTATCTTCTAATCTTGATAATAAATCTATTTTAAACATTTCTTTTTGAGCATTTGCTTTGGAAATCATTATTCCTTTATAAGCTGTTAATTCTGATTTATGTCCATCCATTAAAATTCCCTTAGGCTCAAGTGTATTTAACATTACTACATTTTGTTTTTTATAAACTGTGTAATTTAGTTTTACTTTACCATAAACTTTTACAAATAGATTATCTGTAGGAAGTTGTAAATCATATGTTTCTGTTTGTTCATGTTTGTTTATTCCTACTAATTCTCCTAAAAATTCTCCTTTTCTTAAACTTGGATAAAAATCAAACATTAATTTTTTATAAGCCATCATGTTATATTTTTTTAAACTTCTTTCTAGTTTCTTAAAGTTATTTTCATCTAAGTAATCTAATAAATATCTTCCTTTCATAATCAACCTTACCCCCATTAACTGTTTAAATTATAGCATATTTTGTACATTTTGTCAATAAAATGTAATTATAAAAGTACATTTTTGATTTTTAGTTAGAAAAAAGACTTATTGTATTAATAAATCTTTGTTTTCTATTTCTTTATTTATCATGTTTAAGAATTCGTCATATGTAAGTGTTATTGTTTCTTCACTACCATATTTTCTGTAACTTATTGTGTTATCATCTACTTCTTTTTGTCCTATTATTAATGTGTAAGGCATTTTTTTCATAACACTTTCTCTTAGACGGTAGCCTAGTTTTTCTTCTCTATCGTCTAGTTCTACTCTTATGTTATCATTTGTTAATTTTTCTTTTATTTTATTTGCATATTCTAAGTGATAGTCGTTATTTACTGGAACGATACATACTTGTACTGGGCTAAGCCATAGTGGGAAAGCACCTGCAAAGTGTTCTATTAATATTCCTATAAATCTTTCTACTGAACCGAATATTACTCTGTGTAACATTATTGGACGTTTTTTTGTTCCGTCACTATCTATGTATGTTAAATCAAATCTTTCAGGAAGATTCATGTCTAGTTGTATAGTACCGCATTGCCATTCACGTCCTAGTGAATCTGTTACATGGAAATCTAGTTTTGGGCCATAGAATGCACCGTCTCCTGGGTTTATTTTGCAAGTGTGTCCTGATATTTTGCATGCGTTTTCTAGTATGCTTTCTGCTTTATTCCATGTTTCTATTTCTCCTATGTATTTTTCTATTGGTCTAGTAGATAGTTCTATTGTGTATGGAAGTTTAAATATTTTATAAATTCTATCAATAAAGTTTATAAGTCTTATTATTTCTTCTTCCATTTGGTCTTCTCTCATAAATATATGAGCATCATCTTGAGTAAAGCAACGTACTCTAAACAAACCGTTTAATGCTCCACTTGCTTCGTGACGATGAACTAGGCCAAGTTCTCCACATCTTATTGGTAAATCTTTATATGAGTGTAAGCTATTTTTATATATTAGCATTCCTCCAGGACAATTCATTGGTTTTATTGCAAATTCTACATCATCTATTGTACTTGTGTACATGTTATCTTTATAGTTTTTCCAGTGACCGCTTAATTCCCATAGGTCTCTATTTAGCATTGTTGGTGTTTTTACGAAAACGTAACCTTCTTTTGCGTGTTCTTTATACCAGAAGTTTTCTAGTTCATTTCTTAAAATCATTCCTTTAGGTAACCAGAATGGAAAACCTGGACCGTATTCGCTTATCATGAATAAGTCTAGTTCTTTTCCTAATTTTTTATGGTCTCTTTTTTTGGCTTCTTCTTGCATTTTTAGGTAGTCATTAAGTTCTTCTTCTGTGTTAAAGCATACACCATAGATTCTTTGTAACATTTTGTTGTTTTTGTCGCCTTTCCAGTATGCACCTGAAAATTTTGTTAGTTTAAAGTATTTTATGTTTTTTACACTTTCTACATGAGGTCCACGACATAGGTCAGTGAAGTCTCCTTGAGTATAGCAAGATATTACAGTAGTATCGTCCATTTTGTTTATTAAGTCTAGTTTGTATGGGTCATTTTTAAATCTTTCTAGTGCTTCTTCTTTTGTTATTTCTTCTCTTATTATACGACTACCATCTTTACTTATTTTTTTCATTTCTTTTTCTATTTTTTCTAAGTCTAATTCATGTATTACATCGTCGCCTAGGTCAATATCATAATAGAAACCCTCTTCTACTACTGGTCCTACCCAAAATTTTGCTTGTGGGTATAAGTGTTTTACCGCTTGTGCGAGTAAATGAGCACAACTATGATTTATTGTATTTAAATCTTCTCTTTCTTTAAAATTTATCATTTTATCTACCCTTTCTTTTTTCGTATGCTAGTTTTACTATTTGATCACTTTTCATAGCTGTTTTTATTTCTTTTAGACGGTCTATTAATATACGTCTTTTTAGTCTCCTTAGCATTTTTCCACGATTTGTTATATTCATTTTTATCATTTTCAAAACCTCCTATTTTTCTACTTCATCGTATTTTACTTTTAATTTCCTTATTTCTGAGTTAATCATTATTATACGTTTTTTTATGCCTAGTTGTTCTTCTACGTTTTTCGTTCGTTTTAAACTTTCGTTTAAAAGTTTTTTTTCAATTACTAGTTTGTTTATTGCAATGTCTATTTCTTTTGTGTTCACTATTCGCCTCCTAATAGAAAAAAAGCACTTCTTTTTTAAGGAGTGCTAATAAATTTACACGGTACCATCCTACCTTTAACTTTATAAACTATAACACGTTTAACTGTAGATTATTAGTCTCTCTAGAAAGGTAGTAATAAATAAGTATTTATATTAACTTCCACCTTTTGTTAACTCTCTATGATAAAGTCCTTATTTATGTTGTCCTTTTTAATCGATTTACAAGTGTTATTTTAGCATAATTATTGTATTTTAGCAATAGAAAATATTTGGTGTTTTGTTAAGTTGTTCTTTACTTTGTATTTATTTTTTCTTATAATACTCTTTAAAGGAGGAATATGATGGCTCAAGAGGCGGAAGAGAGGAAGAAAAAGAAATCTAATAGTAGTGTTAAACGTAAGGTTAGTTCTAATAAGAAGACTAAAAAGCAAGATAAAGGTACTAGTAAAGTAGATAAGAAAAAAAGTGCTAAGGCTAGTAAAAAAAGTGCTTCTGTAAATAGTAGTAAGTCTAGTGCTACTTCTAAAAAGAAAATAAGTGATAAGACTAGTGGTAAAAGTAATGATAAAAAAATAAAGAAAAAAGCTCTTACTAATCTTGAAGAGAATGTAACAGATAGTAAAAATGAAGATAAGAGTACTGTTAAAGATAATGTTAAAAAGAATAAAGATAAAGTTAAGTGTAAGTTTAGTTTAAATAAAAGGTTTGTGTTTGTTATTATTTTTGTAGTAGTTTTAGGGGCATTAGGTTTTTCTTCATTTAAGGTTTATCAGTATTTTAAAGATACTAAAAAGACTAAGGAAATTATTGATGATATTAATAAAGAAGTAGAGATTAAAGAAGACGATTCGGTTTATACTGAGTATACTGAGGTTTCAGAAGATAGTCCATATTTTTCTTATATGAAAATGAATATGATTGATGTGGATTTAAGTAATCTTTTAAGTATTAATAGTGAGACTAAGGGTTGGATTCAAGTTAGTGGAACTAATATTAATTACCCTTTTGTACAATATAGTGATAATGATTTTTATTTAACACATACTTTTGATTATAGTTATAATGGTAATGGTTGGGTATTTTTAGATTATAGGAATGATATTAATAATTTAGGAATGAATAATGTTATTTATGCTCATGGACTTAAGAATAAGACTATGTTTGGAACTTTAAGATATACTTTAAATAGTAGTTGGTTTAATAATAAAGATAATAGAGTTGTTAAAATGAGTACTTTAGGTGGTAATTCTTTATGGCAAGTGTTTAGTGTTTATCATATTGAGAATGAGAATGATTTTATTAAAGTTAATTTTGGTAGTATACCAGAGTTTAAGAATTTTATTAATATTATTAAAAGTAGAAGTGTTTTTGATTTTAATACTGATGTTGGTGCAGAAGATAAAATTCTTACATTGGTTAGTTGTTATAGTGATACTGAAAAGGTTGTGCTACATGCTAAGCTTATTAAATCAAACTAGATTATATTGCAAAGAAAAAATTCAAGAGATATTTCGCTCTTGAATTTTATTTTTCTATTATAATGATTTTTTAGTAGTAAACGCTAAAGCGATTAAAGATATTATAGATACTAAACTCATTACAACATAAGTTACAATGTTATCACCTGTATTTGGTAATACTTGGTCTTCTTTGTATACTGGGTATATTTTTAAATCATTATTTAATGATGCTGTGATATCAACTTTGTTTCCACTTTCGTCTACAAAGTATAGGAAAGTTTTTCCAGTAAAGTTGTCGTTAGTGTACATATATAAGTTATCTAAATTTTCAATTTTAGAACCAACTAACAAATTCCACTTGTCTTCATAGCTTTCTCCGTCACTATCTTTCCATACTACAGTTAATTTAACTGTTTTGATTACTTCTGTTTTACCAGCTTTAACAACAAATGGGTCATAAGTATCAGCTACTTCTACTGTTACATCAGCACTTGATTTGTTTACAATAGTTGAACCACCTTCTACTTCGATTGTTGCTTCTGATACGTCAGCACCAGCTTCAATATTTAGTGTGAAGCCTTCTGGTACCCAAATAAAGCCTGTGAATGTTCCGTTTACAGTATATTCGTTACCATTTTGAACAAGACCCTCAGTTACAGTAAAATCAAAGTTGTCGTCTTCTCCTCCTGCTACTTCATCATATGTAAGAGTTGCTTTTTCTCCATTAACTGTTACATTACCATTTTTTTGAATGCTGTTGTCTTTCCAATATGCTCCTATTTTTTCTGCATATACATATGCATTATCTTCAATAGTTACTGAACCAGAATTAGTGTTTATTGCTAAATCTGTTCTTCTTTTTCCGAATGATTCGTCAGTACCATTATCATAAGCATTTAATCCTGTATTTCCGCCTATTACAGAATTTTCATATAGGTTAACACCGTTTAGACCATTATTATAAGCCTCTATTCTTGAGTTACCTGTAGCAGTTATTACACCACTTACACCTGATGCTGTGTTATCATATGCTTCTATTAAACCACTATTTAATGTGATTTTAGCAGTATGAGTACCATTACCATTTTCTGCAAGTTCTAATTTTCCTCTACTCAAGCTATTTGCAACACCATTTATTGTGATTTGGTCAAACATTGCAATACCTGCTTGTTTGTGTCCTTTAATTGTTAAAAGACCTGTTTGATTAATTGTGATGTGGCTTCCATCATTTGCACCAGTTGAACCAATACCAACTGTTCCTGTTGTTCCAATTAATGAAACTTTACCATCAATGATAAGACCTGAATTAGCACCAAAGTTTACATTGACAGTTCCGGCTGTTGTATACCCAGAAATTGTTAGGTTTCCATTTACACCTACAGTTACTACTACGCTAGGTGCGATAAATAGTTGCTTATTACCATTTAATGTAACTGTATCGTTAATTGTAAAGTTACCAGTTATTGTAACTGATGTACAAGTTGAACTTGCATAAGCAGCTTGTAAATCCGCTTCTGATGTTACAGCATTACAATTAACTTGGGCTGCTTTTAGTGTTCCTAGAAAACCAAATGTTGTTATAGAAACTATAACTAAACTAAATAATTTTGTAAGATTTTTCACTTTCTTACTCTCCCTCCTATAAAATTTTAGAAATACACATAGTGTCTTTCTTAACTCATTATTTTATTATTTAGTGTCTTATTAGTCAAGAAAAAATTTTATTTTTTGTTACTCAAAATTTATTTTTAGTACATTACTGTTATTTATTATTTCTGTTCCATAGATATAAAGTATGTCTTTATTAATAGTTTCTACTCTTTTTAAGGCTTCTTTTAATGTTATGTATCTTAAATCTATTAGTGTTATTTTTTTATAATATGGTAAAAGAAGTGGTGTTAGGCTACTTGCGTATGAGTCTCTAAATATTATTAGTTCTTTATTACTATCATTTTGCGTTTCTATTTCTATTAATGCACTAGGGCCATTTAGAAAAATACTGTAAGGGTCTAGTTTATTATAGTTTTCTAGGTTATATACGTTTTTTATATTTGGGTATTCAAAGTGTGTAACTATACTATTTTCTATTATGTTATTTGTAAGATACTCTAGTTCTTCACTTTTTACTACTGGAATTTTTGAATATGAGGAACCTTTGAAATCTTTTAACACTTTTTTTGTGTAATTTATGTTTTGGAATTTTGGATTTATTTCTTTTAGTATTTTTAAGTATGATGATTGTTTTAGGTGTATGTCAGTTTTATAGTAGTCATTTAGTGTTAAGTTATTTAAGAATTTATGATTTATTTCTATTTTGTTTAGTAGAAGTTCTAGGTAGTTAAAGTCTATTTTTAGATAGTTTTTATTACTTAGATAGTATGATTTATCGGGTATTATTAGTAAGAGTTTGTTGTTGTTTTTAAAGTATGTTTTATTTATTTTGTTTATGTTAGTTATGAAGTTATTTATGTTTTGTGTGTTTAGTGGGTAGTTTTTTTCTATTATTACATTTTTATATAAGTATGCATTGTTGGTTTCATAGTTTTTTAGAATGTATCTTTTATATATACTGCTTATGTTTATTAGTTTGTCTCTTTTTGGGAATTGGTCTTTTAGGTAATTTTCTATGTTATTTAGTGGGTTCTTTTTTAGTTCTTCTTTAGTTATTAGTACTCTTCTTTCTGTGTATGAGAGTAAGGTATCTTTTTTTATGAATATTATTAGTGGTACTATATAGATTATTGTTAAAAATAGTATTATTTTTATTTTATCTTTCATATTAGAATCTAAAGTATATAAATGGATTAAAACTAGAAGATAGTAATACTGATATTGATAGTAAGAATAGAGTTAATATTAATGGTACTTCTAGTATATTTAATAGTTTTATATGCTTTCCTTTCTTTAATTTTGTTATTATGTTTTTTATTATTGGTGTTCCTAGTAAAGTTGATATGATTATTAGTACTAAGTTTGTTTTTAGGTAATATAAAGATTCGTTATTTATTAGTTTGGTATTTATGCCAAACATTCCTTTTATGAATGTTATTAGTTCGGTTATGTCGGTTATGTTAAATATTACAAAGCCTATTAATAGTACTGTTATTACATATATATGAGATAGTATTTTGTTGTTTAGGTGTTTTTTTAAGAATAATTTTTCTATTATTATGAATAAGAAAAAGTATAATCCCCAGATTATGAAGTTATAACTAGCGCCATGCCATAAGTCAGTTAGTAACCAAACTATTAGTAAGTTCCTTATGTTTAGTATTTTGCTTACTTTGTTTCCACCTAGTTTTATGTAAACGTAGTCTTTAAAGAAACTAGATAATGATATGTGCCATCTTTTCCAAAATTCTGTTATACTTTTACTTATAAGCGGGTAGTTAAAGTTTTCTTTTAGGTTAAAGCCAAACATTTTAGCAAGGCCTATAGCCATATCACTGTAGCCTGAAAAGTCATAGTATATTTGCATTAGGAAAGTAAAAGCTACTAGCCAATATGATAATGTTGACATACTTGTAGATATTATGTTTGTTTTCATGTTATATAGGGTATCTGCTAGTAATATTTTTTTAGATAATCCTATTACAAATCTTGTTATTCCATAACTAAATTTATTTATGTTTTCTTTTCGTTGTTCTAGGTCTTTTTTTATATCAGAGTATCTTACTATTGGTCCAGCTATTAATTCAGGAAAGAATATTAAGTATGTTGTATAAGTTATAAAGTTATGTTCACTTTTTATTTTTTTATCATATACGTCTATTAAGTAACTTATGTTTTGGAATGTGTAAAAACTTATTCCAAGGGGTAATATTATAGATAGATTTTTTATTCCTAGGCTAAATATGTCATTAAATGTGTCTATAAAAAAGTTTGCATATTTATAATATAAAAGTATTGTTATGTTTATTATTAGACCTAGTATTAGGTATTTTTTTCTTCCTTTTTGTTCTATTTTTTTACCTATTATGTAGTTTATTAAAGCGCTTGATATGAGTAATATTACGTATTGTTTTTCGCCATAGATATAGAATATTAGACTAAATATTAGTAGTATTAAATTTCTATATTTTTTAGGTGTTATGTAATATATTAATAGTAGTATTGGTAAAAAAAAGAAGATGAAAGTAAGACTAGAAAATATCATATGTTCACCTACTTTATTTTAAATTTTCAAAGTTTTCTTTTATGGCGTTTGCGATACCTGAGTCATTTGCTTCGGTGTCAGCCATTATTAGTAGTACTAAGTCTCCTTTGTTTAGTACATATACGTTTTTTGCTTCAACACAAATCCATTTTCTTGGGTTTACGTTTTCTTTTATTTCTTCTACTACTTTTTTACTGTCTTTGCTATTTTTTAATCTTACTAGTACTACTGAATGTGGAATTGAAGAAATTAGAGGTTCACTTATTAGACCTTCAGAAAAATCGATGTCGCTTATAAATAAACTATTTTCTATGTTTTCTTTTGTTAGTTTTGTTCTTTCTAAGGCTGGTAATTTTTCTTCGTCTATTCCTTTATAAAGAGAAGTCATTATATCTTCTAGGGAACCATCTATGTTTTTTTCAGTGCATCCTGTTAGGAATAGTAAGCACATTCCTATTATTAATATTATTTTTTTCATTTTTCCTCCTTTATATATTCATTTTTTTACAGCGTTAGTTTCTTTTGTTTTCGCCTACGAGTTTTATTGGTATTGATAGTTGTTTTATTCTTTCTATTATTCTTCTTCCTTTTAGTAATTCTTTACCATCTTTTGTTTCGCTTAGGTGTATTTCAAGTTCGTCTAATGATAGATTAGAGGTAAAGAATGTTATTTTTCTTCCGTCCATTCTACTTTGAAGAAGGCTTCCTAATACTTCGTCTCTTGCCCATGGGGTGTTGTTTTCTGCACCTATGTCGTCGATTAATAAACAGTCTGCGTTTTCAAGGTCATTATAGGTTTGTATGTATAAGTCGTTTGTTTTACTGAAACTATCTTTTAGTTTTTTTAAGAGTGTTGGGTAGTATAAGCTTACACATGTTGCGCCTTTTCTACTTAGTTCGTTTAGTAGTGCATTTAGTATGTAGCTTTTACCTGAACCAAAAGAACCATATAAGTAGCAGCCTTTTTTGTTTGGAAAGTTTTTTAGAAAGTCTTTTATGTATAGAAGTATTTCTTCTCTTGCTTTTTCGTCGGTGTATATTTTATTTAGTGATGCTTCTTTTAAGGCAATTGGTGTTTCATAGAATGTTACTAAGCTTTCTGTTTTTATTTTTTCTTTTTGATATTTACAAGGAATGTATGAAAATACTAAGTAATCATTTTCTAGTTGTGGAAAGTTTACAAAACCAGTTAATTCGTTTTTACAGTTTTCTAGGGATTTACAGTGTTTACAGTTTTCTAGGGATGAAACTGTGTTTTCTAATTTAGTAGTGTATTTCATTAGTATTTCTTCACTTGTGTTTAGTTTATAGATTAGGTTAGAAAAACTTGGGTTTTGTTTTGCTAGTGTGAAGTTTTTTTTGTTTTCTAATTCTATGTCTTTTTTTGTTTTCATTATTTCATTTAAGTTTTTCATACGTACTCCTTAATAAATTCTTCAAATTCGTTTTTTACGTCTTCGTTTATTTTTTCAGTGTTTTGTTTTTGGTTAAACCAGTCTGGAATTATTTCTTCTTTTTTAGGTTCTTTTTTTGTTTCTTTAGTAGGTATTATTTTCTTTATTTTTTTGTGTGTTTTTTCTGCATATTCCATGGCTTCTTTTGCTGTTTCAAGGTTTGCTCTTTTCCATTCGCCTGCGACTACTTCTACATATGACTTTACTAGTCTATTGTTTTGTGTTTTTAGTATGTAGTCTATTAGGACGTTACATACAGCTGGGTTAAATCTTAAATCTACTAAGAGCATTTCTAATATTCGCATGTCTTTGCTTGTTGGGCGTACGCCTTTATATTTGCTTTTTAGGAAGTCATATGGTTTTGTTGTTTCAAATATGTTTATTATTTGGCCTAGGAAGCTGTTATCTCCTTTTGCACTTCTTAGGTGTTCGGGTTGGGTTCTAAATATTAGGCTTGGAAGTCTTCCACTATTGTTAAATTCATAGTATTTTCTTGTGTTGTTTCTTAGTAGTTCTTTGTCTATTAGTCCTCTTTCGTTTAGGCTTACTTTTAGAATGTCGGCCATTGTGTATGGGTCTAGGTTATATAAAAAGCTTAGGTTTGTTATTAGTTCTTTATTGGATGGGGTTAGTGCATTTGTGTTTAGTAAACTTTTTGGCATGCTAGAAAGTAAAGCATCAAAGTCAAATAGTGTTTCATATGAAAGTGGAAGAGAGACTTTTTTTGCTATTTCACTTCCATTTTCTAGTTCAAAGTTAGTGTAGTTTTTACTTTTAAATGTCATGTCAAAGGCACTAGTGATTTCGGTATAGCCATTTAGGTTTATTTTAGGTACTTTAAAATAGTTTTTTATTCTTATATATTCTTCTTTTCCAACATTATTATAAAATACCATGTTAAATATTGGATGGTTAAAGAATTCGTTAACTGATAAAGGGCTATATAGTTCATAGACGTATGAGTTTACACTACCTTCCATGTAGTATGTTTTCATTAGGCCAATTCCTTCAAGTTTTATTCTTGATTCTTTTATGCTGTTTAGGTTTTCTCCTAAGTTTGTCATTAAGTGATGGTGTGACATTTCACTACTTATGTAGTTGTTTGCTTTTAATTCGTTATAGAATGTGTTATATAGTGTTATTGCGCTTGACCCGATTATCGGCATATATAGCATTGATAAAACAAGTTTATCGTTTTCGGTTAATAAACTTTTATTTACTACTTGATATATATCTGCTGGTAATAGGGTTATATTTTTCACTTAAATCACCTATTTTAATTTTATATTAAAGTGGGGTTATTTTCAACTAAAAGATTAGCTTTTTTTCTTTATGTTTTTTACGAAAAATACAAGCAAAATTGTTTACTTGTATTTATCTCTTTTAAATTTTAAATTCGTCAAAAAAGTCACTCATTGTTAAGGTTTCATATACTTTATTTTTTTCAGGTTCTTTTTCTTCTGTTTTTGTAGGATTAGGCTCTAATGGGCTATTTTCTACTATTTTGTCATTTATATTATTAGTAATATTTTCTATTACTTTTAGTTTTGGTTCTTTATAGATGTTTTCTACTACTTCTTTGTTTATTAAACTTCCGGTGCTTGTTTTTTCCATTATGTTTATGTCAGTTGATTTTATTATTTCAGGTTCGTCTTTAATAAGACCAAAGTTAGTTTTTGTTGATCCCGCATATGACTTTATTATGTCGTATTTTTTTGATTTAGGACTTTTTAATATGTTTTCGCCTTTTAGACTTCTTTTACTATATTCTATGTCTGTTAGTTTTATTCTTTTTGCAGTGTTATAGTTAGTGAATATATTTAAATATTCATGAGTCATGTTTGTTAAAAAGCCATTTGTTACTTCGTCGTTAGTTAGTTTTATTCCTTTTACACCACTTGTTTTAAGTCCGACTATAGGTATTTCTTCTTTATCAAATTTTAGTGCGAAACCGTTTTTTGTTATTATGTAGCAGTCTCCATCGTTTATGCTTGCACTTACTAATACATCATCGTCTTTTAGTTTAAATATAGTCATTGGTTTACTGTATCTTGATACTGGTAAATTGTTTAGTTTTGTTCTTTTTACTAGACCGTTTTTACTAAATAATGTTATTGTTCTTTCGTCAAAATCTTTTATTCCAAATGATGCGATTAGTAATTCTCCTTCTTCTAGTGTTATGTAACTACTTATGTGTTTTCCTATTTCTTTATATTTTGTTTCAGTTATGTCTCTTACAGGTAAATAGCAATAGTTACCATAGTTTGTTATTAGTATTATTGTATCAATGTTGTTTATTTTGTACAAGCCTATTAGGTAGTCTTTTTCTTTCATACCAAATTCAGTTTCTTTGCTTTGATTATAGCTTTTGATACTTATTTTCTTTATGTACCCACTTTTTGATACACTTATTATGTAGTCTTCTTTTGGTATCATTCTTAATTCGTCTATTTTTATTTCTGTTATTTCGTCTTTTATTATTGTTCTTCTTTCTGTACCAAATTCTTTCTTTATTGATTTTAGTTCTTCTTTTATTACATTTTTTAGTACTTCTTCACTTTCTAAGATGCTAGTTAGGTATGATATTTGTTTTAGTAATTCTTCTCTTTCATTTTTTAGGTCTGTTACGTCTGTGTTTGTTAGTTTGTATAATTGCATTAGTACTATTGCAGTTGCTTGTTCTTCTGTGAAGTCATATTCTTTTACTAAGTTGTTTATTGCGTCTTGTTTGTTTTGACTTTTTCTTATTGTTTTTATTACTTCGTCTAGTATGTCTAGTGCTTTTATGAAGCCTTCTACTATGTGCATACGTTTTTGGGCGTGTACTAAATCAAATTTACTTCTATTTATTACTACTTCTTTTTTGTGAAGTATGAATGCATCTAGTATTTCTAATATTCCAAGAGTTTTTGGACGTTTGTTTACTATTGCTACTACATTAAAGTTGTAGTTGATTTGTAGTTCTGTGTTTTTTAGTAAATAGTTGATTATTAGTTCTGCATCTGCATCTTTTTTTAAGTCTATTACTAGACGCGCCATGTTGTATCTATCGCTTTCGTCTATTACTTCTACTATTCCATCTATTTTTTTGTCTGATTTTATGTCTTCTATTTTCTTTTTTAGGTTTTCTTTTAATACTTCAAATGGTATTTCTTTTATTAGTATTTGTGTTTTGTTTTTTTCTTTTATTATTTCGTAGTTTGCACGAAGTACTACTCTTCCTTTTCCTGTAGTGTATGCGTTTATTAGTCCTTCTTTTCCTTCTACTACGCCACCGGTTGGAAAGTCTGGACCTTTTATTATTTCTAGTATTGTTTCTAGTTTACAGTTTGGAGAGTCTATTCTTTTTATCGTTGCGTCTATTACTTCTTTTAAGTTGTGTGGTGGGATGTTTGTTGCATACCCTGCTGAGATACCAGTTGAACCGTTTACTAATAGATTTGGAAAATGTGCTGGTAGAACTGTTGGTTCTAGGTCTTCGTCACTATAGTTTAGTGCCATTTTTACTGTGTCTTTGTATAAGTCGTTTAGTAGTACATTTGCTAGTTTTGATAGTCTTGCTTCTGTGTAACGAGATGCAGCTGGACCATCTCCATCTATTGAGCCGTTGTTTCCGTGTATTTCTACAAGAGGTTCTCTCATTTTCCATGGTTGACTTAGTCTTACTAAGGCTTCATATATTGCAGTGTCTCCGTGTGGGTGGTATTTACCCATTATGTCGCCTACTGCTTTTGCACTTTTTCTAAATGGTTTATCGTATGTGTTGTGGTTTTCATACATTGAAAATAATATTCTTCTTTGAACTGGTTTTAGTCCATCTCTTACATCTGGAAGTGCACGGTCTTGTATGATGCTTTTTGAGTATCTTGCAAATCTGTCTCCCATTATTTCTTCTAAGGTATAGTCATAAATTTTTTCTACTATATTTTCTTTTGCACGTGCCATAACTACCTCCTAAAGTTATCTTCTAGTGTGAAGTCTACATTTTCTTCTATCCATTCTTTTCTTGGGTCTACTTTGTCTCCCATTAGGACACTTACTCTTTTTTCTGCAAGTAAAGCGTCTTCTATTGAAACTTTTATTAGACTTCTTTTTGTAGGGTCCATTGTTGTTTCAAATAGTTCTTCTGCATCCATTTCGCCAAGACCTTTAAATCTGTTTATTTTGTAAGAGCCTTTTATTGTTTTTCTTTTTTCTATTAAGTCTTCGTCAGTGCTTATGTACTCTTTTACTTTTCCATATTCTATGCTATAGAGTGGTGGGTTTGCAATGTATAACATTCCTGCTTCTATTAGCGGTTTCATAAATCTATAGAAGAATGTTAGTAGTAGTATTTGTATGTGAGCTCCATCATCATCAGCATCGGTCATTATTATTACTTTACCATAGTTTGATTCGCTAGGTTTAAAGTCACTACCAATTCCAGCGCCAATTGTTTGTATTATTAGGTTTAATTCTTCGTTTGCATTTATGTCGTTGTTTGATGCTTTTTCACAGTTTAAAACTTTACCACGAAGCGGTAATATTGCTTGAGTTTCTCTGTTTCTTCCAGTTTTTGCACTTCCTCCAGCTGAGTCTCCTTCCACTAGGAATAGTTCATTTTTTTCTTTTATTTTTCCTGCTGCTTTGGTTAGTTTTCCGTTTAGTATTTTGTCTTTTCCACTTTTTGACTTGCCATTTCTTGCTTCTTCTCTTGCTTTTCTTGCTGCTTCACGTGCCACTTTACTTTTTAGTGCTTTTTCCATTATTAGGCTTGCTACTGCTTTGTTTTCGTCTAGGTAGTATGATAGTTTTTCATATACTATACTTTCTGTTACACTTTTTGCTTGAGGGGTTCCTAGTTTACCTTTTGTTTGTCCTTCAAATTGAAGTAAATTTTCTGGAACTTTAACGCTTATTATTGCAGTTAAGCCCTCCCTTGTATCAGAGCCTTCTAGGATTGTGGTTTTTCCTTTTGTTAAGTTATTATTTTTTATATATTCATTAAATACTTTTGTTACGCCAGTTTTAAAGCCTACTTCATGTGAACCGCCATCTATTGTTTTTACGTTGTTTACAAATGATATTATTGATTCACTGTAGGAATCAGTGTAGCACATTGCAATGTTTACTTCTATTCCATTTTTTTCTCCAGTTATGTCTATTGTTTTATGTAGTGGTGTTTTGTTTTCGTTTATGAAGTCTACAAATGATACTATACCATTTTCATAGTTAAATGTTACGTTTTTGTTTTCTATTTCATCAATTATGTTTATTGTTAATCCACTTATTAAAAATGCACTTTCTTGCATCCTTTCGCTTATTATTGAGTAACTAAATTTTGTTGTTTCAAATATTTTATCGTCAGGCCAAAATTCTACAGTTGTACCAGTTTTTTTTGTTGTTCCTATTTTTCTTAGTGGAACGTCTACGTGTCCTCCGTCTTTAAATGATATTTCATATATTCCGCCGTCACGATTTATAGTCACTATCATTTTTTTTGATAAAGCATTTACTACAGATGCACCTACACCGTGAAGACCACCTGATACTTTGTAGCCTTCACTTTCAAATTTTCCACCTGCATGAAGTACTGTATATATTACTTCTGGGGTTGATTTTCCACTTTCATGCATTCCACATGGAACGCCTCTTCCCTCGTCACTTACTTTTATGCTTCCCTCTTTTGTTATAGTTACTGTTATATTATTTCCATAGCCATTTATTGCTTCGTCTACTGCATTATCTACGATTTCCCATACTAAATGATGTAGTCCTCTTTTATCTGTTGAACCTATGTACATGCCAGGTCTTTTTCTTACAGCTTCTAAGCCCTCTAGGATTTTTATTGATTTATCATCATATGCCACATGTAACCCTCCTAACTTACTTAATTCATTATACATAACAATTATTCTTATGTAAAGATTATCTATCTTTACCCCATTTTTATATTAGCACATGTTTTTTAATTTATCTAGAAAATATTTTCTACTTACTTATTTATTTTAGCATACATATTTTGCTATGCAAGAGGTTTAGAGCATAACAAAAACAAATTTTTAAATAACAATTTCATTGTATCTATTTTTTCTTATTTTATTTCTTTATTATCTTTCTACTTTTAATTTTTCATTTACACTACTTTTTAATTTTTTTTAATTTACTCTTTAATTCTTATTCACTTTAATTATACTTATATTTCCTCTTATGAATTAAGTATAGCATACAATTATTTGCTATACAAGTGTTTTTTTATTTTTTTCGAAACTTTTTTTTAAAAAAATTGGTGTTACCCAATTTTATATTATGCTTATTCCGTTATAGTTTAGTATGTACATTATAATGGTACCGATTATTAAAAATGGTCCAAATGGTATTATTCTTTCTTTGTTGTTTTTTAGTGTTATTAGACTTATTGTGAGTGCTAGTGTGCTTGATATCATTAGGCTAGTTATACCATTTATTAGTCCAAGTGTTAGTCCAATTACAAGTGTTAGTTTTATGTCTCCTCCCCCAAGAGACTCACGTTTAAAGATTTTATCTCCAACTAGTTTTAGTAGGTACATCATTATTAGCATTATTAAAGCACTTATGACATAGTAAAGTGTTTTTGTTATTCCGTAATTTTGTAAGTGAGTTAAAAATATTATTATTAGGCTTATTACTATTACTCTATCGCTTATGTAGTAGTATTTAAAGTCAGTTACTATTGTTACAGATAGTGCACTTATTAGGGTTAGCATTATGAAGAAGCTTGGAGAAAGTTTAAAGTATATGTAACTAAGTGCAAAAAGAGTGCCAGTAAGTAGTTCAGTTATAAAGTATAGTGGGCTTATTTTTTCGTGACAGTAGTAGCATTTACCTTTTAGAAATATATAAGAGAAAAGCGGTATGTTCATATACCACTTTAGTGTTTTTTTACAGTTTGGACAGAAACTGTGTGGCGATACTATACTTATTTTATTAGGAATTCTATAACCTATGCAAGCATAGAAACTACCAAATATTATTCCAAATATAAATACAAATATTGTTTTTATTACTTCTATCATAATGCCCCCTTATTTTAGTATTTCTGAACTTATTGAGTACATTGGTCCTAGTATAGATATCATTATTACACCTACTATTACTGCTAAGACTACCATTAGTATTGGCTCAACTAAACTTTTTAATGTGTTTGCTAGTGTTCTTTGTTCTCTTTGGTAATATTCACTTACTTTTTCTAGCATTGTACTTAATTCGCCAGTAGATTCGCCTGTAGTTATCATGTAGTATGCTAGTTCTGGAACAGCCCAGTTGTCTTTAAATGATAAGCTTATTTTTTCTCCTCTTAGTAGGTTTGATATTGTATCGTACATAATCATTTTGTAAAATTCGTTACTTGTTATTTTACTAAGTATGTCAATACTGTCTGTTAGTAGTATGTTATTTTTGTTTAGTACTGCAAATGTTTTTGCAAATAGGTTCATTTCGTTATATATGATTAAGTTTCCTAGTACTGGTATGTGCATATAGAAATATTGCATGAATGTTCTAAATGCTTTTACTTTTTTGTATAGCAGTCTATAGATTAGTATTAGTGCAATTAAGCCTCCTAGTAGTAACATTGTGTTTGATTTTAAGAAGTCTGATACTGTTACTAAGACTAGAGTTATTCCTGATACATCTTCTCCAAGGCTACTATATATTTCTTCAAATTGAGGAACTATGTATACCATTAAGAATGTAACTATTACTACTGCTAATATTAATATTATTGATGGGTATGTTAGTGCTGTTATCATTTGTTTTCTTGTTACTTCTTTTTCTTCATAATAGTTACTCATATCGTCTAGTGTGCTTTCAAGGTCTCCAATTAATTCTGCTGCTTTTATCATGTTTATTAGTAATGGAGGAAAGACGTTACCTTGTTTTTTTAGTGATTCACTAAATGATTCTCCCATAGATAACTCATATACAACTGAGTCGTATACTTTTTTGTATTTTTTTCTTTTGTCTTGTTTTGCTAATATTTTTACTGCATCAGTTAGAGGTATACCACTTTTTATGTATGTTGATAGTTGTGCTAGCCAGAAGATTAAATCTTTTTGTTTCATTTGTTTGTTTAGATATTTTCCTTCTCCATGTACAAAGTTAATCCACCAGTTTGTTTTTATTTCGTATACTTCATAACCTTCGTCTAGTAAGTATGAGTGTACGTCAAGTTTTGATAAGGCTGCAAAGTAACCTTTTATTAGTTTTCCCTCTTGGTTTCTTGCAAGGTATCTGTATGTTAGTTTCTTTTCTGTTCTTTCTGCATCTTTACCAAATTTATCTATTAGTAATACTTCAAGTTCTCTTTCTTTTTTGTTTCTATAGTGTTTTACTAATGATAGGTTGTTAAATTTATTTACAAAGTAATCTTTTATTTTGTTTGGTGTGTGTCTATAGAAATAAGAGAATTTGTCTATTACATTTTTTAGTTTTTTTGCTAGTAAATCAAAAAAGTCACTAAATGATCTTACTATGAATATTGGGAAGTCATAGAATGCTGTTTTTACTGATACATACATTCCTTTTCCTGCTGCTTTTATTAGATAGTATATTTCTACACCTACTGTTAGTATTATGTATTTATATACGAATTTACCTATAGCTGTTACAATTATTCCAATCCATTTAAATACCCACATTAAAAAATAAAATATGTAACTAAAGAATGTCATTAGTTTTGTTACAGTAAAATCAAATACGTTAAATAATCCAATTGAAGCATATATTAGTGTGTTATATAATTCTCTACTAAATATTGTTACAACTTTTATTATACAGTTTAAGATTAGTTTGATAAAAGAAAGTAAACCTGATATAAAATTAGTAAAAAACTTTGTAATATTTTTCACGTTATACCTCCTCTTATTCTTTTACTAATTACAAGTATAGCACAAGTAATGCAATATTTAAAGACCTAATAAGTCAAAAATTGTAAAGTGAAGATTGCTTTTTTTGTGTAGATTATTATTCATTATTTGTAATTATATTTTCTTTTGTTAGAGTGATATCGTATATTTCATGTACTTTATAATTTCCTTTTGTTTTTACCATTATGTAATTGTCTGTGTGTCCGTAGAAATTACCATCTATTTCTTTTTCAAATAGTACTTTTAGTGTTTTTCCATAGAATTTTTTGTAGAAATCATTTTCTAGTTTGTTACTTAGTTCTATTAGTTCGTTTACTCTTTTCTTTTTTTCTGTTCCGTTTATTTTGTTTTCCATTTTACTTGCTACTGTTCCGTATCTGTCTGAATAAGGAAATACGTGAACTTTTGTGAATCCTATTTCTTTAATAAAGTCTAAACTTTCTTTGTGTTCTTTTTCTGTTTCTCCAGGGAAACCTACAATTACGTCAGTTGTTATGCTTACGTTTTCTTTTATTTTCCTTATTTTTTCTATTTTGTCTTTGTAGAATTTTTTATCATATTTTCTGTTCATTTGTTTTAGTATGAATTCGCTACCTGATTGAAGTGGGATGTGTAAGTGTGGAACTAAGATATTACTATTTTTAAATATTTCTAATACACGGTCGTTTAGTTCGTTTATTTCTACCGATGATATTCTTAGTCTTTCTAGATTAGGTATTTTTATTATTTCTTCTAAAAGACTAGCGAAGTCACAGTCTCCATCTTTGTATGCACCTGTGTGTATGCCAGTTAGTACTATTTCTTTATAGCCGTTTTTTACTAGTTCTTCTATTTCTTTTAGTGCTGTTTCTTTCTTTTTGCTTCTTACGTTTCCTCTTACGTATGGTATTATGCAATATGTGCAAAAGTTATTACATCCATCTTCTATTTTTACGAATGCACGTGTTCTATTATGATATTCTTCTATTTTCATGTCTTCAAATGGTGCGTTTTTTATGTTGCCAAAGGATTTTATTGTTTTTTTGTTTTTGCAGTAGTCTTCTAGGTAGTCAATTATGTGACTTTTATTCATGTTACCTAAAAATATGTCTGCATCTACTTCGTCAAGATTATTTTTTGCTTTTGCATTTTCTACAAAACACCCACATACTATTATTATAGCATTTGGGTTTTCTTTTCTTACTTTGTTTATTGTTTGTCTACTTTTTCTGTCACTCATGTTTGTTACTGTGCATGTGTTTATTACGTATACATCAGCATTTTTTTCCATATAAGAATAGCCTTTTTTTATAAAAAGGCTATAGATTAATTCGCTTTCATATGTGTTCACTTTACATCCTAGTGTTTTTATATTAAATGTCATAACGCTCTTCTAAACTCCTTTAATGCTTCTAAGAATGCTTCTTCTTTATAGTAAGGTAAGTCATTTGTTTCTATGTGTTCTTCTATTTTGTCTGTGTCAACTTTGCTTATGTGTATGCCACCTATGTTTTCTACTTTTTCATAACTTACGTTGTTATTTGAGGCTCTTCTTAGTAATTCTTCATAACTTATTATTGCTTTGTTTTCTTGTTCTCTTTCATATTTTTCTATTTCTTCTTTGTGAGATGTAGTATATTCTCCCCTGTTTTTCATGTCTTTTAGTCTGTTTTCTAATTCACTAGCAGATATTATTGCTAATTCTTCCTGTTCTTTTTCGTAATTTTCTATGTCGTTTATTTCTTCATTTATTTCTTCTTTTTCTTCTGGTTTTGCGTCAAAGTCAAATTTTTCTTGTGTTATTTTTCTTGTTTCTTCTTTTAAAGTATTAGGTAATACGTCTTCTATTTTGTTTATTTCTGGTTCTTTTATTGGTGGACTTTCTTTTATTACTTCTTTTTCTTTTAGTTCGCTTTCTTTTTTTCTTAGTATTTCTTGGTAGTCGAAGTCATCAATATCGTCTTCATTTAACGAGGATTTATTATCAGTTATTTGTAGTTTTACTAAGTATATTATTACACCTATAATTATAACCATCATTATTAGAAGAAATATTAAGAAGAAGTCACCTCTTATTAATAGATTTAAAAAATTACTAATACTTTCCATATTATCACCCATTTACATAATTTATTATTCCACATAAACATACTATTACTGTTTCTGTTCTTAGAACATTTTTGCCTAGTGATGTTTTTGTAAAATTCTTTTTTGTTATGTACTCTTCTTCACTTTTGCTTATTCCACCTTCGGGTCCGAATACTAATGATATTTTATCATAATAAGTGTTAATGTTTAACACTTCTTTTATACTTTTTACATTTTGTTTGTCAATAGAACACAATATGTTTACACCGTCTATGGGTTCAATATCTGTTAAGTTTATTATGTTTGTTACTTCTGGTATTATTAGTCTTCTGCTTTGCTCGCTTGCTTCTTTTGCTATTTTTTGCCACCTTTCTATTTTTTTGTTTTCTTTTTCTTTTGGTATTTTGAATTTTGAATGGGAGAAGTTTACCGGTACAAATTTGCTTACTCCCATTTCTGTTCCTTTTTCTATTATAAAACTCATTTTTTCGTCTCTTAGTACCGGAATGTATGCGAGCACGTATGTTTTTTCAGTGTCAGATTTGTATATTTCTTTTATTTTTGCTGTTTTATAGTCTTCGTTTAAGGTACAGAGGTAACTTATTTTGTCATAAGTTACTATTAATTCTTCGTTTGGTTTTATTTTCATTACGTTTTTTATGTGATGTACGTCTTTTTCATTTATATAGAGTACATCTGTTTCTTTTTTATTACTAAAATATTGTTGCATATATAGATTATATCATAGTTTTTGTTTATTCTCCACTTTTTCCGTAGTTTTTTAGTACTCTTGCAGATGGATCTTGTACGTCACAGTTTTCCCAGTTTTTGTTTGGCATCCAGTAGTCTTTTACTAAGCTACTCATTCCTTTATAGTATGACTCAAATATTTGTCTATATAAAAGTGCTTCTTTGGTAAATGGTGTAGGATTTTTGTATTTTTTCTTTTCTTTTTCAAACTCGCTATCTGTGTAGTAGTTTTCTGCAAATTCTTTTAGGTCATCTACCATTGAATGACCCACGGCATCTGAGAATGCTGCTTTTTCTCTATATAGAATGTTTTTTGGTAAGTAGTCTTTTTCAAATGATTTTCTTAATAGATATTTTCCTATGTTGTTTTTGTTCATTTTTAGAGATGGGTCTATACTTAATACGTATTTTACGAAGTCTAAGTCAGCAAATGGGACTCTTGCTTCTAGACTGTTAGCGGCTATACACCTATCTGCTCTTAATACGTCATACATGTATAACTCTTTTACTCTTTTTTCACTTTCTTTTTGGAATTCTTCACTGTTTGGGGCAAAGTCTGTGTACTTGTAGCCAAATAATTCGTCACTTACTTCTCCAGTTAGTAAGACTTTTATGTCTGTGTTGTTTTTTATGTATTTACATAGTAAGTACATTCCAAGGGATGCACGTATTGTAGTTATGTCGTATGTTTCTAGGTAGTATATTACTTCTTTAAGGCTATTTAGTACGTCTTCTTTTGTTATTATTACTTCAGTATGAATGCTTCCTATATATTCTGCTACTTGTTTTGCATATTTTAAGTCAATTGCGTCTTTGTCCATTCCTATTGCAAATGTTCTTATTTTTGTTTTTAGTTTTTTTGATGCTATACTACATACTAGGCTTGAGTCTAAGCCTCCACTTAGTAAGAAACCTATTGGAGCATCACTATCTAATCTTTTTTCTACTGCTTTTATTAGTAAGTCATGTATGTTTTTTGTTATTTCTTCTATGCTACTTTTTATGTAAGTGTTTCTTTTTACTATGTTGTTATATGTATAAAAGTGTCCGTCTTTATAGTAGTGTCCGATTGGAAATGGTTTTATTTTTTCACATATTTCTATTAGTGCTTTTGCTTCTGATGCAAAGCAGATTTTGTTATTTTTTGTGTAGCCATAGAACAATGGTCTTATTCCTATTGGGTCTCTTCCTACTATTAGACTTTTTTTGTCTTTATCGTATATTGCACATACAAATTCACTATCTAATTGTTTAAACATTTTTTCTTTTTTCTCTATGTATAGTGGAATTAGTATTTCACAGTCACTTTCGCTTTTAAATTTATAGCCTTTTTTTATTAGTTCGTCTTTGATTTTTCTAAAGCCATAGATTTCGCCATTACAAACTGAGATGTATTTATCAGTAGTAAATGGTTGCATGCCACTTTCGTTTAAACCCATTATTGATAAACGATTAAATCCAATGTAAATATTTTCTTCTTCTTTTATTTTTGTCATGTCTGGTCCACGGTGTGATATTTTTTTTAAACTTTCTTTAAAACTTTTTTTTGTAATTTTTTTATCTGTACAGATTACAAAACCGCACATATTCGATACCTCTCTTTCTTAAAATAAAAACAGTATACATCCCATTTGGGACGAACACTGTTTTAAGTCCGCGGTACCACCCATTTTATTATATATTTTATATAATCACTTTTTCGATTCTATCAAATCTAGTTATTTTTAACGGATAACTACCCGGCACAGTCTACTGTTATTTCGGTGTGCAGCTCCAAGGTGTTCTTTCAACATTAAGTTTTGTTAGGTTTCCACCATTCCTAACTCTCTTTTAAAACTTTGTATGTTTACTTTTCCTTTTCAGCGCTTCTATATATAATATTATATTCTTTTTTATAAAATTGCAATACTAAATTTTTAATTTTCATTTATACAAGTAAAATCTATGTCGAAGTTATAGAATACTAAAGTCTTTTTTACGCTTATGTCAGCAGCACATGTTTTTTCTTCTAGTTTTAGTGCATCTATATAGCCTTTTTCTTCTAGTTCTTCACTTGTTACTTGTAGTGGTAATTTTTTGTCTTCTTTTTTTATGTACTCTTTTGTGCTTTCTTTTATTTTTGTTTTTATGTTTATATATTCTATTTCATTTTTGTAGTTTATTCCTATTACGTAAACTGTACATACTAAGAACACTACTAGAAAACCCCATAATGCAATTATTTTGTTACTCACTTTAGCCATCCTTTCTTTCTTCATAACCGGCTGTTTGATATTCTGGGCATTTTATGTATGGAATATATTCTATTTTTCCAGAATCGTTTACATATACTGATACGTAACCACTACATTTTTTGTTGTTTGCATCTCTTAAATCGTCTTCTAAGTAACCATTATCTACTAGTTGGCTAATTTTAATATTTAGTGTGTCTAAACCAAGTTTGTTATCGTAAAAGTCTTTTATATATTCTTTTGTTTTATTCATTGCTTCTTTTTCTAGTTTTACATAGTTTGTTACTTTTTCTTTTTCTTGTGTTTCAGTGTTAGGGTTTGACATTTGAAAGTTATCATCTAGTAAGCCTAGGCGTCTTAAACCCATACCTGCGATTATTAAGCATATTATAAATATTATTAGGAATGCTATAAATTCTATAAATCCCCATCCGTTTTTGTTTTTCATTTTATCACTTCCATCTACATTATATCACATTTTTTTATTTGTCACACTCAGGACAAATAATTTCGCCTTTTTTGTTTACTAATAATCCTTTACATTTTGGACATATTTCTCCAGTAGGTTTGTCCCATAGGGCATATTTGCATTTTGGGTAGTTATCACATCCATAAAATTCTTTTCTTCTTTTTGTTTTTTTAACTATTATGTTTCCTCCACATTTAGGACACACACATATTACTTCTTTTTCTTTTTCTTCTTTTTTTATGTATTTACATTCTGGGTAACCAGAGCAAGCTATGAATTTACCGAATTTTCCATATCTATATACTAAGTCTTTACCACATTCAGGGCATTTGTCACCGGTTGTTTCTGGTGCATCTTTTTCCATGCTATCAAAGGCTTCTTTTACTAAAGGTTCAAAGTCTTTATAGAATTTATCTAGTAACTCATACCACACTTCTTTTCCCTCGGCTACTTTGTCTAAGTCTGTTTCCATGTTGCTTGTATATTCTACATTTATTATTTTGCTAAAATATTCTTGTAATTTTTCTGTTACTTTTATTCCAATTACAGTTGGTACAAATTTCTTTTCTTTTATTTCTATGTATTTTCTTTCTTTTAGTACTTCTATTATTTTTACGTATGTACTAGGTCTACCAATTCCTAGGCTTTCCATTTCTTTTATTAGTTTTTCTTCTGTGTATCTACTAGGAGGCTCAGTAAAGTGACTAGTGCTTGTTATTTCTTTACTTACTATTATATTTGAGTTATAGTCTTTAAAGTTTGGTAAGTATTTGTCGTTTGATTCTTCATATTTGTTATATATTTTTAAGTAACCATCAAAAATTTGTACACTTCCACTTGCTGTAAATTTATAGTCATTATTGTCTAGCACTACAGTTGTTACTGATACTGTTTCGTCACTCATTAGACTAGATAATGCACGAGTATAGATTAAGCTATATAGTTTATATTCGTCTGGTGTAAGGTATGATTTTATGCTTTCTGGTGTTCTTTTTATGCTTGTTGGTCTTATTGCTTCGTGAGCATCTTGTACGTTTTCTTTCTTTTTAGTTTGTTTTACTTTTCCTATGTATTTTTCTCCAAAATTTGCTTTTATGTAAGAGTATGCTTCTTTTATAAATACGTCACTTAGTCTTATTGAGTCAGTTCTCATGTATGATATAATTCCGACAGTTTCTGTTCCTATGTTTTTTCCTTCATATAGTCCTTGAGCTAAGCGCATAGTTTTAGATGCTGTGAAACCTAGACGACTGCTAGCCATTTGTGTTAGTGTACTTGTTGTAAATGGTGGCTTAGATTTTTTATTTTTTGTTGTTTCTTTTACGTCTTCTATTTTAAATGCATTTGTTAGTTTACTTAGTATTTCTTCTGCTTCTACTTTTGTTTTTATTTCTATTTTTTTAGTTTTGTATTTTGTTAGTGAAGCGGTAAAGTCATTAAATTCTGCTTCTATAGTGAAATATTCTTCTGGTGTAAATGCTTCTATTTCTTTTTCTCTATCTACTATTAGTTTTAGTGCTACAGATTGGACACGTCCTGCACTTTTTCCCTCGGTTTTGTTTTGCATTAGTTTACTTAGACGAAAGCCTATTATTCTATCTAATATTCTTCTACTTTCTTGACTATGAACTAAGTCCATGTCTATTTTTCTTGGGGTTTTAAATGCTTCTTTTATTGCATTTTCTGTTATTTCATTAAATACTACTCTTCCATAGTTATTTTTTAGTCCTAATGCATCTAATAAGTGCCAACTTATTGCTTCTCCCTCACGATCAGGGTCGGTTGCTAGTATTACGTAGTCACTTGCTTCTGCTTCTTTTTTTAAGTCTTTTACTAGTTTACTTTTTCCAGTTATTATTTTATAGTTAGGTTTAAAATTGTTTTCTAAGTCTACACCAAGACCATATTTTCCAGTTGTTGTTAAGTCTCTTATGTGTCCTTTAGATGATGTTACTTTATAATCTTTTCCTAAGTATTTTTCTATTGTTTTACTTTTACTAGGGCTTTCCACGATTACTAAATTTTTCATATTTTTGTTTCTCCTTTTTGTTTTTTATTTATGGCTTTTTTATTATTTTATGCCTTGGTACAATTTTTAAGCCTCAATTCATTTTTATTATAACGCACAAATATTTGATGTACAAGTGTTTTTTATAATTTTTTTCATTTTGCTCTTGAGGACCTTCCTATTACATAAGAAAATAACTTGAAAAGGTCAAGTTATTTTAAAAAGTCAAATTCTTTTTTTAATTCTTCTTTTTTATTTTTGTCTTTAGATATTTTAGTTATAAAGCTTTTATCTTTATAGATTTCATAATAGTTTTTTAAAAATCCTATGTCGTATATTTTTTCTAACTCTTTTTCTAGGTTTGTTTTGCTATTTTGTATTGTTTCTTTTATTTTTTCTTTTATTTCTTTTATGTAGTCTTTTATAGTTATGTCTATTCTACTTGAGTCATTATCTACGTTCATTATTTCTTTTAGTAAGTATGACTTTACTATGTATAGGCTATTTCTTTTTATTAGGTTCATGTATAGTATAAATATGTAATTATTTAGCCATTTTTTTATTTCGTCATTTTCTTTTTTTAGCATGATTAACCCATAAAGATATGAATCTAAGTTAGATATTAAATCTAAAAAACTACTGTCTTCTTTTTTGGTAAGAAGACTTTCTAATTCATCACTACTACTAAGAATTGTTTCTAACACCTCGAACTTTATAAAACTTGTACTACCAAACAAATCTCTCATAATTAGCTCCCTATTATTCTTTATTCTTTTCTTAAATTGATTATACAATATTATTTTTATAATTTAAAGTAGAAAAATAATTTTTTTATAGTTTTTTGGTTTTTAGGCTTATTTTTTCTATTTTTATGTTACTTTTATTGTGTCTGCTAATTCTAGTAAGGCGCTGGTGTATTTATCTTTTTCGTTATAAGGACATGTGAAGTTTACTGTGTAATAGTTGTCATTTGTTTCGTATGCTGCGATTAGGTAATAAAATTCTTCGTTGTTTTCAGTTTTGTATGAGTATGTAAAATAGTAGTAATTGTTTCTTTTTTCTATGTCAGTTAGTGTGTTATTTTGTTTTTTGTATAATGCTTCTACATAGTCTTTTAGTGAGTTTATTTCTAGTTTCATTTTTTTTAGTTCTTTTTTTGTTTCTTGTACACCTAGTACCATTATGTTGTTTAGTGGGTCTATATATGATAAGTCGAATTTTTCGTTTGATACTTTTTGGAAAAAGTTATTTGATTTAAATTTGATGCCACTACTTGAGTATACTTTTTCTTCGATGTTTTCTGTTTCTTTAGGTTTTTTTATTAGAAAAAAGTATATTAAAGAAATTATTAGTATTATTAGTATTATTAATATAAGTATATGTATTTTTTTATTTTTCATATTACTCATCGCCTTATATTAATTTTATCAAATAGACTTACAAATCACAAGAAAAAACTTCACAAGAAGCGAAGTCTTTTCGTTAGCCACATATGCATTCAACGTATGTGTCGTTTAAGCATCTTATACAAGATAAGCAGTTTATATTCATTGTAAATATTGAGTCTGTTGCTACGTATGGGTAAGGACTAGTGGCATCAGTGTTTTCTGCTAGTACTCTAAATGTGGCACAGCATCCATCTATTTTTTCTACTCTAAAGACATTTGAACAATTTGTGCTTGATTCTGTGCAGTCTATATTTGTTCTTGTAGTTGGCATTGTCCATGGTGTTCCGTTACCACAACAACTATATAGCATGATTGGTCTTGTGTTACATATGACGCAGTTAGAGCCTCCACCTAAAGCGGGTCTATCGCATGAGTTTAGACAGTTTTCAGGACATGCGTTTGATTGTAGTACGTTTATTACTTGTAGTATTTCTGCTATGCAATTATTAGAGCAGTCTGATGTGTTTTGACTGTTACATGAACAACCATTATAGTTATTATTCATATTATTCACCCTTTCTTTATATTCATTAATAATTTATGTTTTTTGTTAAATAATGTGATATCATTAGCCTTGATTTTTGATTATTAGAGTGATATATTATATTTCATTATGAAAAGTTTTGAAAGTTTAATTAGTTCTAATGTTAGTGGACTAAGTTTGTTTAATTATGGCGATACTTTGTATAATGAGAGTGATGAAGCTTATTATTTAGGAGACTTTAATGGGGTTCCTATTTTGGTTAAGTGTCTTTTTGGTAATTATGTGCGTGCGAGTATTCCGTATAAGTATTATCAAGTTTTAGATAGTTTAATTGGGGCTATTACTCCTATTTTAGGTAACCCGTCTGTTTCTTATAGGTTAAGTTACCCAGGAAGCAGTTATTCATTTCTTGTTATTGATTGGTATAGTGATACGCTTAAGAAAGTTTGTACTGATTTACTTAGTAAAAGTGATATTCCTTTTATTTGTGGGGATGTTGTTCCTAGTGATATTAAGTACTATGATTCTAGAAGTTTAAAATATGTACCTAATTATCTACCATAATTATTTTATGTTTATTTTTATTTCTTTTTATAGTATAATTTTTATAGGTGAAATAAGGTTGAAAATAAAAACATAAAAAAATAACACGCAAAAAAGATTTTGTAAAAACACAAAATTTAAGGTTTATAATAACTTAAAATGAATAAGTTGAAGCATTGACTGAAAATCTCTATTTTGAAACTGGGAAATTGTTTACCAAAGATAAGGTTCCGTGCTCAATAACAATAGATTCAAAATCTATAAGGCACACTCATTTGTACTCCAGAGATAATCGGCACATATAAATATACGGGTTTAAGAAAAAACTTCTTAACACCACTCACCTCCCCGTGCTCTGTAGTGTACTTGCAACTTGTTAGTTATTATAAACCAATTTGTAAAAAAAGTAAAATTTTCATATTCGTTTGTGGCTTAAGCAAACGAAGTGAAGTGGAAAGGAATGTTTAGAAATATGAATTATTTACAATATTTGATTATAGGAATTGTGTTAATTTTAATAAGTATTGTTGTTATTAAGATTAATAAAAAAGATTTTTCAGTAAAGATTAATAAGCTTATACAGTATTTGGGGGGCAAAGATAATATTATTGATGCTGAAAGTAATATGTCAAGGTTAAAGGTTATTGTTAAAGATACTTCTATTGTTGATAAGGATGCTATTCAAAAGTTGGGCGCTAAAGGGATTGTTGAGATTGATAACCAGTTAAAGATTATTTTTGGACCTAATTCAAAGACATTAAAGAAATATATTAAGGATTTAAAGTAGTTGTTTATACTACTTTCAGACTGTTGACAAATAGGTAAAATATTTTGCTTATTTGTCTTTTGTTTTTTAAAATCTTAATTTCTAACAAAAAAACATTGATACTCAGTATATTTCTATA